>JAOUJU010000380.1 GCA_029883045.1 Rhodospirillaceae bacterium | reverse complement strand
TGCATCCGCTTTCTTTCAAAATGGAATTCGATGCCGATTTTCGCGATACCGTTGTGACCTTATTAATTGATAATTCCGGTTCAATGCGCGGACGCCCCATTACCATAGCGGCGACCAGCGCCGATATTTTGGCGCGCACGCTTGAACGCTGTGGGGTGAAGGTTGAAATTTTGGGCTTTACCACGCGCGCGTGGAAAGGCGGGCGCTCGCGTGAAAAATGGGTTGAAGCCGACAAACCGCAAAACCCCGGCAGGCTAAACGACCTAAGGCATATTATTTACAAAGAAGCAGATGCCCCGTGGCGGCGTTCGCGCAAAAACCTTGGCCTGATGTTAAAAGAAGGAATTTTAAAGGAAAATATTGATGGCGAAGCGTTGTTATGGGCACACAACCGTTTGTTAGCAAGGCCCGAACAGCGCCGCATCTTGATGGTGGTTTCCGATGGCGCACCGGTTGATGACGCGACGCTTAGCACCAATGCCGGTAATTATCTGGAAAAGCATTTGCGTGACGTTATCAACTGGATTGAAACCCGTTCATCTGTTGAATTGCTGGCCATTGGTATTGGCCACGACGTTACGCGCTATTATCAAAGGGCGGTTACGCTTTTGGATGCCGAAGATTTGGGTGGCACAATAATGAGCGAACTTGCCGACCTTTTTGAAGACACATCAACAAGTTACGGCGCAAAAAGCCAAAAGCCCCGCGCCCGCCAGCGTTATAAATCGGCTTGACCAAATACATTGCACCAACGGCAAATTGAGGTGAAAATAGGGCTTCAATTGATGGAGCATAACTTGCCGGACGGTAACCTGCCTACGCCCAAGAAAAACAAAGCGTCCCACTGGCCCAGCCAATGGGCGCACAAGCTTGCGCTTGTGGCATTGGTTGTTCAGGTTTTAATGCCTTTGGGCAATGCCTTGGCGGCGGAAAAATTTAAGCAAAGTGGGCCTATTTCCGCCAATACGCTTGCCCTTTGTACCCAGTTTGGCATCCAGATTAAATCTATCACCCCTGACAATAACAACGCGCCCACTGCCAAAACCATGTGGGATTGCCCCATCTGCCAATTACAGATTGGTGGCGACACCCCCAAACCATTGATGGTTACGTTTAGTATCCACATGGGTAACGAGCGCGCGGCTGAATTTGGCGCAAGCGACATATTGGCGAGCGCGCACTACCAAGGCCCCAACCAACCCCGCGCCCCACCTGCGGCCTAAAACCCCCAATCAATTTCAAATTTAATCACGCCCTTGGCTTGCCTGCATTGTGCGAATTGCAGGCATTGCAAGCGGTGACAACGACCATCGAATAAAAGGTCAAATAAAAGGCCAAATAAAAGGCCAAATAAAAGGCCAAATAAAAGGAATGCATAAAATGAAATACACTAACATTGTAATGGCAACACTTGGCGCGGGCATGATGATTTTTGCCAGTGCAGGCGCAATGGCGGACGACATCATGGTAAAAAATGCCTGGGCACGGGCATCCGCCGGAATGGCCGGTGCGGGTGCCGCATTCATGGAAATTGAAAACATGGGCGGGCAAAATGATAAATTAATTTCCGCAAGTTCCGACATTTCGGCCAAAACCGAACTACATACCCACATTATGGACGGTGACATCATGAGAATGCGCCAAGTTGATTTTATCCCGGTGCCAAGTGGTAGCACCGAATTAAGGCCCGGTGGCTACCATGTAATGTTCATGGGATTAAAAAACATGTTGGTTGAGGGAACATCATTTCCCCTGACACTGACATTTGAAAAAGCCGGCAATATTGATTTAACGGTAAATGTTATGTCGCCCGCAGCCAAAGGGGCAATGGAAGGAATGGGCCATAAAAACATGGAAAAAATGAACAAAGCCCACGGCGGGAAGATGAAGCACAATTAACCTTCAAATAAACGTCTATAAAACAGGGGTCGGGATTTTTCCGGCCCCTTTTTATTTTCGGGTTTCGGGGATAGAGCTTCTGCGTCTGCTTGGGTTGGCGGAATCATTTGCGCTGTAGCTATTGTGCCAATCGTTTTTTGCGCTCATGGAA
>JAOUJU010000379.1 GCA_029883045.1 Rhodospirillaceae bacterium | reverse complement strand
GCGATGTTCAGATGGCGGTTCGCGCCATGAAAGATGGGGCTTTTGATTTTGTTGAAAAGCCGTTCAATGATCACACAATAATTGAGCAGATTCAAAAGGCTGTACATGAATGCAAGAACAGACGCAGCAAAGAATCATTAAAACAGGAAATACAGTCACTGATTTCATTGCTCACGCCTCGCGAAAATGAAATCATGGGCATGATTGTCAATGGTGAAACCAACAAATCCATTGCCCGCAACCTTTCAATAAGCGACAAAACCGTAGAAGCCCACCGCGCCAAGGTAATGGAAAAAATGCAATCATCATCGCTGGCCGAGCTGATGCGAAAGGTTTTGGCATCTGATATTAGAACTACCTAATTTACTACCGTAAAAAACTTTGAATATTGCAGTGTAAACCCCTTAGGAAATTAGGGATTACCCTAATATTCTTACTCCCTGCATAAATGTAGATTTTTATTCGAGATGGATTCTTAAACTGGGAGTCTTCCGTGACATTTTTTATGCCATCGGAACGAAAATTTATTAGGGAGAAAAATAAATGAAGATTATGAATGTATTTATTATGGGTATCGCTGTGCTAGCCATGCTTGGCATTAACATATCTGGTGCACAGGCCGGGCATAATGGTAACGGTTACGGAAAACAAAAAGTAGTTTATCACATTAACTATCCTGGCGGTGAAGGCGATAAAGCATATTTAGGCGCGCTTAAAAATATCCAAAACCACATAAACGCAGTTGGCGCAAAAAACCTTGATCTCAAAGTTGTAATTCACGGTAATGGAATTTTTCTTTTGAAAAGCGCCAAAGATGCTGGTGCTCTACAAACCGCAGTTGGCAACCTCAAATCACAAAACATAGCATTTAATGTTTGTGCTAACACCCTGAAGGGCAAGAAAATAAGCGTTGATCAACTTTATGAAGTTTTCGATGAAGATGTTGTTCCCTCTGGTGTGGCGGAGCTGGCCCATCTTCAGGCCGATGGCTATACCTACATCAAACCGTAAGCTGTTTGTATGTAGATTATTTTTATGGACAAATCATTTCCAGCAATGCACTCGGGAATGATTTGTCCCAAAAATATTGCCAAAAAATTAGGGGAAATCACCATTGCACAATAAAATAAATTATATTGAGCCGTTATCAGGCGCAACAAACACATTGCAATCAAACAGAAGGAAATTTTTGGCACTGCTAGGCTTTGGTGCTGCGGGCATAGCCATAATTCCATTTTCCGCTGGTGCAACACCACAAGAAACCCAAGGCAAAATAGACGCCATTTCCGCTGGGCGGAAAATTAACGAAGGGCGCATTGATATAACCCTGCCAGAAATTGCAGAAAACGGTGGAACCGTACCAGTTAGCGTCGCCGTTACCAGCCCGATGAACAAAGATGATTTCGTAAAGGCAGTTCATATTTTTGCCGATGACAACCCTTTGCCCGAAGTTGCCAGTTATTATTTTGGCCCCCATAACGGCAAGGCAGCCCTTTCAATGCGTATACGCCTAGGAAAAACACAAAAAGTAGTGGCCATGGCAGAAATGAATAATGGCGAGCTATTTATTGCCAGAAAAGAAATAAAAGTAACTCTCGGCGGATGCGGCGGATAAAGGATAAGAAAATGGCTAAGGCAGACATTAAACCAAGAATAAGAATTCCAAAAAGCGTCAAAGCAGGTGAAATATTTGAGGTAAAGACCCTAGTTTCCCACGACATGGAAACGGGCTTGCGCAAAGACAAAACAACCGGGGCTATCATCCCCCGCGATATTATAAATGAAATGCGGGTCACCTACGATGGCAATGAGGTCCTAAGGGCCGTATGGCAACCATCTGTTTCAGCAAACCCCTATACATCATTTTTTGTTTTAGCCACAAAAAGTGGGCCAATGGAGTTCACATGGGAAGATGATGGTGGTGCCAGATACACCAAAATAATTGACGTAAACGTAAGCTAGATGGCAATTAAGCATTAAGTGTCACTACGGCTTTATAAAAATCACTGGATACCAAAACTTAAAGCACCGAAAGGTGCTTTTTTTTGGTAAATA
>JAOUJU010000378.1 GCA_029883045.1 Rhodospirillaceae bacterium | reverse complement strand
AAAAAACCGGGCAGCACAAAATTGATACCCAGTTAGGCCTTGCCGGGCGTGATACAAAAAATAATCACGGTGCCATAAACCCGCCCGTTTATCACGCATCAACATTCGCCTTTCCAACGGCTGAAGACCTGGATGCGGCTGATTTGAAAAAATTTGATACATTTTCTTATGGGCTTTATGGAACGCCCACTTCATATGCATTGGAAGACGGTCTTAAAAAACTTGAAAACGCCAACCATGCAATAATAGTGGGCTCTGGTCTTGGTTCAATTGCTGTAACTTTGGCCGGGCTATTGCAAAGTGGTGACCATTTATTGGTAACCGAAAGCGCATATTATCCCACAATAAAGTTTTGCAAAAATTTCCTTAAAAAATTTGGGGTTGATGTTACCTATTACGACCCGATGATTGGCGGCGACATAAAAAAACTTATGCGTTCGGAAACCAAAGTTGTATTTACCGAGGCCCCCGGCTCCATAACCTTTGAAGTGCAAGATATTCCCGCTATTGCCAAAGTTGCCCACGATGGTGGTGCGTTGGTGGTAATGGATAACACGTGGAGTGCTGGGTATTATTATAAACCCTTTGATTTTGGCGTTGATGTATCGGTTCAGGCGGTAACAAAATACATTGGTGGTCATTCTGATTTGATGATGGGTTCCATCACAATGTGTGATCGCGACATTTATGATAAAATAAAACTCAGCGCATCATCGTTTGGTCACTCCCCCCAACCGGATGATTGCTTTTTAGCTTTGCGAGGTTTGCGTTCATTAGCAACGCGCCTGAAACAACATGGTGAAACAGGATTAATATTGGCCAAATGGCTGGCAGCGCGCCCTGAGGTCGAGGCCGTTATCCACCCAGCATTTGAAAATTGCCCCGGTCATGAAATATGGAAGCGCGATTTTAGCGGCGCAAACGGATTGTTTGGGGTGGTATTAAAAGACCGCTACAGCGAAGCAGATCGCAACCGCATGATGGCAGGGCTAAAACTATTTCCCATTGGTTATAGTTGGGGCGGCTATGAAAGCCTTGTGGTGCACGACAATCCCGCTAAATCGCGCAAAACATACGACTTCCCCTACAAGGGGCCATATATGCGCATCCATGCGGGGCTGGAAGACCCCGATGATTTGATAAAAGATTTAGAGCACGGCCTTGGCCTGCTTTAAATCATTCAAGATGGTTTTTTAAGCGCACTTATAATATAGAGCAGTGTTGCCGCGGCTACTATGGCCGGGCCTGCGGGCCAATCTAATTTCAGCGATGCCAAGATGCCTAAACAAACCGCCACAATGCCCGCAATAGCAGCAAAAACGATCATCCGTTCCGGCGTGGCAGAAAACGCGCGTGCAGCAGCAGCAGGAATTATAAGCATTGAAGCAACCAGCAATACGCCAACAACCTTTATTGAAAGTGCAACTGCAACTGCTAACAACAATACAAATACTGCTTCTGTTAGACGAATGTTTACACCCTCAACCATGGCTAGCTCGCGGTGCACGGTTATGGATAAAAGCGGTTTGTAAATAAACCAAAGCGACGCGACAACAACAATTGTCCCGGCCCATGTAAGATAAACATCATCAGCGCTAACCGACAAAATATCACCGAATAAAAATGCCATCAGGTCCACTCTTATGTCGCTGACACTAGATGCAACAATAAGCCCAATTGCCAATGCACCGTGGGCAATGATGCCAAGCAGTGTATCATTGCTAAGACGATGCCCGCTATAACCCAAAAGCATCAATGCGGCGATAACACAAACAACCCCAACACCGATTAGCGGGTTTATGCCTAACAAAAACCCAAGCGCCACCCCAAGCAGCGCGGTATGCGAAATTGCCCCACCAAAGTATGCCATTTTTCGCCATACAATAAACGCACCCAACGGGGCTGCGGCCAGCGCAACGGCAATTCCCGCCAATAAGGCGCGAACAACAAAATCATCCATCATGGTTGTGGCCTTTTTCATGTGTAGCGTCGGGCGTATTGCCGTGAACATCGCCGTGAACATCATGATGATGATCGTGGTGATGGGGATAAAGCGCAAT
>JAOUJU010000377.1 GCA_029883045.1 Rhodospirillaceae bacterium | reverse complement strand
ACCCGGCTTGAAGACTGGACGGTGGATGATGAAAAACTTTCCCAAACGGTTGACGGCCTAAGGCGAAGCGCAAGTGTATTGCCCGGCCCCGGTTGGCGCACGCGCCTAAACGACGGGGTGGTGCAAGGCCCGACAGAAGAATTATTAAAACTGATCCGCGCCCAAGTTTATGCTCGCGATAAAGACGGGGCCCAAGGGGCTTATTCGCTTGAATGCCCGACTCACCCAATCGCCGATGGCATGGTCGGCGCCGCCCAAACCCTTGATGGCGAATTAAAAAATATTGAAAAACCCGCCAAAGACCTTTGTAAAATTTTGGCGCAAAAGCTTGATGACGAAGCGGCTGATTTAGATAGTAGTGCGCGCGCAAGAATTGAAGGGGTGATAAGCAGTATTGAACGCCGGGTAATAATTCCGCTTTCAGCGTGGCGTTCCATGTTGGGCGTCTTAATAAATGAAGCGCCAGCTGAAGGTGATAAAAAACCGGAATTCGTTGATTGGTTCAGTGTTGAACGCAGTAGCGGGCGTGAATTTGATGTTTCATTTAATCGCCATTGGGTTGATCCGACCAAACCATTGAGCGAGGCATTAAAACAAACCGCCGAAGGGGTGTTGGTAACATCCGCCACATTGCGCGATAATGGTAACTGGGAGCCGGCCATGGCCCGAACCGGAGCCAGCCATCTAAGCGCACCGCCCGTATTGGTTAGCCAACCATCACCGTTTGATTACGCTAATCACACCCGGGTGTTTATTGCCAATGATGTAAATAAAAACAGTCTTGATCAGGTTACGGGTGCTTACCGTGAACTGTTTTTAGCCGCAGGCGGTGGCGGGCTTGGGCTTTTTACCGCAATCAGCAGGTTGCGAGCCGTTTATGAACGCATCGCCCCTGAGCTTGACCAGCATGGCTTTAATTTGCTTGCCCAGCATATTGACCCGCTTGATGTCGGCACCTTGATTGATATTTTCAGGCTTGAACAAAATACCTGTTTATTAGGCACCGATGCGGTGCGTGACGGGATTGACGTTCCGGGCAGCTCGCTTCGGTTAATTGTGTTTGATCGGGTGCCGTGGACCCGCCCGGATATAATGACCAAAGCCAGGCGTGATCATTTTGGCGCCAAAGCCTATGATGAAATGATGATCCGGCTTAAGCTAAAGCAGGCTTACGGGCGGCTGGTGCGCCGGGCCGATGACAGGGGGGTTTTTGTTATGCTTGATGGCGGTTTGCCGACCCGGCTAACATCTGCGTTTCCATCGGGGGTTGAAATCAAACGCATGGGTCTAAAAGACATAATAAATGAAACCAGAACTTTCTTATCTGCCAAAAACGAAAACGATTAGGGGTTAAGCGACAATGACTTCTTTAAATGGAACAACGGTGGGTTTTATCGGCCTTGGCCTGATGGGAAAACCCATGGCCAGAATCCTGCACAAAGCGGGTGCCAAAATGGTAGTTTATAACCGCACAATATCGGTTGCCGAAGAACTAGCGCTTGAAGGAATGAACATTGCGACCTCACCATTAGAAGTCGCTGACCGGGCCGACATTATAATTTAATGCTGGCAGATACCCCAACGGTCGAGGCCGTATTATTGGGTGAATTTGGTGTTATCGAAGGGGTTGGTGAAAACACGTTAGTAATTGACATGGGCACAACATTGGCGACCGAGACCAAGCGTTTTGCCGATGCGGTTGCCCAAAAGGGCGGACAAATGGTTGATGCACCGGTATCGGGCGGTGAAATAGGCGCGGTTGACGGCAGCCTGACCATAATGGTGGGCGGAGATGAAGATGCGATCAAGCGCGCACAACCATTGTTCGATATTATGGGATCCAAAACCACCCATGTCGGCCCCGTTGGTGCGGGGCAAGTTGCCAAAGCCGCCAATCAGGTAATTGTTGGTCTTTCCATTGGTGCGGTATCGGAAGCATTGGCATTGGCCAAACACATGGGGGTAGATCCTGCCCGGGTGCGTGAAGCGTTAAAAGGCGGCTTTGCCGATAGCCGTATTTTAGAACTTCACGGCCAGCGGATGATTGACGGCACGTTCAAACCC
>JAOUJU010000376.1 GCA_029883045.1 Rhodospirillaceae bacterium | reverse complement strand
ACCCCTGTTGAGGGCTACAAATCGGCAAGCTGGCAAGCAGGTTATGGCGATTATGCCATGGTGCCGGACATGAACACCCTAAGGCGAATTCCATGGCTTGAGGGAACTGCACTAGTGCTATGTGATGTGATGGATCATCACAAACACCACGAAATTCCCCAATCGCCCCGCGCCATTTTAAAACACCAAATAAAACGCTTGGAAGAAATGGGCATGAAGCCGTTCATGGCAACCGAGCTTGAGTTTTACTTATTCCGTGAATCATTTGAAGAAGCCCAAGAAAAGGGCTATCGCGGCCTTACCCCTGTAAGCGCGTATAACGAAGATTATCACATCTTCCAAACCACCAAGGAAGAAAACGTCATGCGCGCACTGCGCAAAGGCTTGCAGGGTGCCGATGTTGAAGTTGAAAATTCAAAAGGTGAAGCCGATGCCGGACAGGAAGAAATAAACGTTCGTTATTGTGACGCCCTTACCATGGCTGATCGCCATTCGATTATCAAAAACGCCTGCAAGGAAATAGCCTGGGCTAAGGGCCATTCGGTAAGTTTTATGGCAAAGTGGAATTATGACTTTGCCGGAAATTCATCGCATATCCACCAATCATTATGGAGCATGGATGGCAAGTCGCTGTTTTATGACCCCAATGCCGAATACGGAATGTCTGATTTGATGCGCCATTATTTAGCTGGCCTGTTAAAACATTCCAGCGAAACAACATTTTTTTTGGCACCGAATATAAATTCGTACAAAAGGTTCATGGTTGGAACTTTTGCGCCAACCAAGGCCATTTGGTCGATGGATAACCGCACTGCCGGGTATCGCATCTGTGGCGAAAGTAGCAAAGCCGTTAGGATTGAATGCCGTATTGGCGGTGCTGATCTTAATCCTTATTTGGCATTGGCGGCACAACTGGCCGCTGGTATTGACGGAATTGAAAACAAGCTTGAACTGGAACCCATGTTTGAAGGCGATGCCTACCATGGTGAAGGGGTGCGTGAAATACCGTCAACATTACGCGATGCAATAAAGGCGTTTGATTCTTCTACAATGTTACGAAAAGCAATGGGCGATGATGTTGTTGATCATTATGTCCATGCCGGAAACTGGGAACAGTTTGAATACGATCGTCGCGTTACCGACTGGGAAGTCGGGCGTGGTTTTGAAAGAAGCTAACAACAACTACCCCCCCAACACTAAACAAGAGAAAATAAATGACAAACATAATTAAGTGCGTCTCACCTGTGGATGGCTCAGTTTATGCTGAGCGCCCGATAGCGGGAATTGACGAAGCCCGCAAATCAATAATTGCCGTAAAACAGGCACAAGCCGGCTGGGCCGCCCGCCCGTTGACCGAGCGTATAAAACTGGTTGAAGCCGGCATTAAGTGCCTTGGCGAAATGAATGACGAAGTCGTGCCGGAACTTGCGTGGCAAATGGGCAGGCCAGTTCGTTATGGCGGTGAATTCAGGGGTGTAAATGAACGCGCGTCATACATGGCATCGATTGCCGAAGAATCTCTCAAGCCAATAATTGTCGAACAATCAGACGCATTTGAACGCCACATCATGCAAGAACCACACGGGGTGGTTTTTGTTATTGCGCCGTGGAATTACCCATATATGACCGCCGTTAACACCGTGGTTCCGGCATTGATAGCGGGCAATGCGGTTGTGTTAAAACACGCCAGCCAGACCGTACTGGTGGGCGAACGCATGGTTAAGGCATTTGTCGAAGCGGGCATTCCCGGTGATGTGTTTGTGAACCTGTTTTTAGACCACGCAACAACATCTGCGCTTATTGGTGAACGCCATTTCGGTTTCATAAACTTTACCGGATCAGTTGGCGGTGGAGCGGCAATTGAAAAAGCCGCAGCCGGAACCTTTACCGGTTTAGGGCTGGAACTAGGCGGCAAGGATCCTGGCTACGTAATGGAAGACGCCGACCTTGACGCCGCAGTTGATACCTTGATTGACGGGGCATTTTTTAATTCCGGGCAAAGCTGTTGCGGGATTGAACGCATTTACGTTACCGCGTCGCTTTACGATGAATTCGTTAAAAAGGCGG
>JAOUJU010000071.1 GCA_029883045.1 Rhodospirillaceae bacterium | reverse complement strand
AATGGCTAGCCGATAATAACGTACTTATGACCGGGCCAGTTGCCACAAGCTTTTCAGGCCTAATGTCGCGTGAATTGCTGGATCAATAAAAAATGAATTCATTGCCTGATCCTATTAAAAAACAAACAAATGATTGTGGGCCAAAAATAATTACCCTTGGCTGTCGTCTTAATACGCTTGAATCCGAAGTAATGCGCGAACAATTAATTCAGGCCGGCAACCCCAATGCGGTGGTAATTAACACCTGCGCTGTAACGGCTGAGGCCGAACGCCAAGCGCGCCAAACCATCAGGCGGCTACGACGCGAAAACCCGGATACAAAAATAATTGTAACCGGTTGTGCGGCGCAGCTTAACCCGGAACGGTTTGCCGAAATGGTTGAGGTTGACCGCGTAGTTGGCAACGAAGAAAAGCTTTCCGCCCATACCCTTTGGGGTAATGGCACCAATGATGAAAGCAGTATTTGCGTTTCGGATATTTCGCTGTTACGCGAAACAAGCGGGCATTTGGTAAGTGGGCTTGAAGGTCGGGCCCGGGCATTTGTGATGATCCAGCAAGGGTGCGATAACACCTGCACCTTTTGCATTATTCCGACGGCACGTGGACACAACCGTGCGGTCAAGGCAAACGATATTGTGACCCAAGTTAAAAAGATTGTACGCGAAGGTTACAACGAGGTCGTCCTTACCGGGGTTGATATAGCGGCTTATGGTGACGATCTATCTGATGATTTAGCGCTTAGTGATATTATAACAATGGTCCTTGATGGCGTGCCTGATCTTTTACGCCTGCGCCTTAGCTCGCTTGACCCGGCACGGATAGATGAAAAACTTATAAATCTTTTTGCAACCGAACCACGGCTAATGCCCCATGTTCATCTTTCCCTGCAAGCGATGGACGCGCTAGTGTTAAAGCGCATGAAGCGCCGTCACACCCCCCAAATGGTTCTTGCTACAGTAAAAAAATTGCGAGATGCGCGCCCAGAAATTGCCATAGGCGCAGACTTAATAGCTGGCTTTCCCACCGAAACTGATGAGATGGCCGAAAATACCAGAGATGGTATTTTGCAAATGGGCTTGGATTATTTTCATGTTTTTCCTTATTCCCCCCGCCCGGGAACGCCCGCAGAAAAAATGCCCCAAATTGGTGGGGAAATTATAAAGCAGCGCGCTAAAAAATTACGCATGAGCGGCGACGGGCAATTGCAAAAACGCTTACATTCGCTAATTGGTAAAACAATTTCTGTGTTAGTTGAAAAACCGGACAGCGCCAGAAGCGAATGTTTTGCCTTGGTTAAATTAAACACCCCACAATCACCCGGCACAATTATAGATGCCGAGATTGATGGCGTAATTGACGGCCAACTTTATGGCCGTGTGGTTGTTTAAACATTTTAAATAACGGATAATTTTAATGAGCTGGTTAGAGAAACTTAAAAAAGGTTTGGGGCGTTCTTCGGCGCAAATTACAGACGGTATTGGAAACCTGTTCACCGCCAAACGTAAACTTGATGACGGCCTTTTGGATGAATTGGAAGAAATTCTTATTGCATCTGACATGGGGGCCACAACCGCAGCCATGGTTATTAACGAGCTAAGGCGTACGCGTTTTAACAAAGAAATTAACGCCGCCGAAGTGCGCCAAGCACTTGCCACGGAAATTGAAAAAATATTAGACCCCGTAACTGTTCCGCTAAAAATTGATTCAACCCTTAGGCCGCATGTCATTTTAGTTTGCGGTGTAAACGGTGCAGGCAAAACAACAACCATTGGAAAATTGGCAAAACAATTTACCGGGGCTGGCAAAAACGTAATGATTGCAGCGGGCGATACGTTCCGTGCTGCCGCCATTGAGCAGCTTCAGGTATGGGGCGAAAGAACTGGTTCAACGGTTGTTGCCAGCACCATTGGTTCGGATGCAGCATCGTTGGCATTTGATGCCATGACCCAAGCCAAAGAAAAAAATATTGATATTTTATTGATAGATACCGCTGGTCGCCTGCAAAACAAAACTGACCTTATGGCCGAGCTGGAAAAAATTGTCCGGGTCATAAAAAAAATTGATGAAACCGCACCACACGATGTTTTGCTGGTGCTTGATGCCACGGTTGGACAAAATGCCCACGCCCAGGTTGAAACGTTTAAGCAAATGGTTGGCGTAAGCGGATTGGTGATGACCAAATTAGACGGTACCGCCAAAGGTGGGGTTGTGGTTGCATTGGCCGACAGGTTCAAACTGCCGGTTCATGCCTTGGGTATTGGCGAAGGGGTTGATGACCTAAAGGAATTTACAGCCAGCGATTTTGCAAAAAACCTAATGGGTCTAGAATAGATTTTAAAACAATTAATCGTTTTTAATTTTCACTACTGCCAGCGTCATCGGCGTTAAGCGCCATTTCCCCATGTGGATCAGATTGCACCATATCGGCAACCGCATCATAGGTTCGGGCATTTACTTCCATCTGTTCTTTTAATTCAGGGTTTTGCCCACCAATATCACGAAAAAAAATTGCTGCGTTGCGCAGTAGATTGGCGGCTATTTCGGCGTGTGATGCCATAAAATTTTCCTTAAGTCTTGGTTGTTTTCTCCCAGGGGTTAATGGCTAGATATTTTGCCAATTAGCCAAACCCTAACACACAAAATATGCGGCGCAAGGGTTGGGGCTATTTTTTTACACCCTTAAATTAAGATAGTATCCCCTAGGAACATCGCCACGTAGCGGCTGACCAGCATCAAATACGCGTTTTAGACGGGCCAGCGAACGAATATTTTCTGGTGATTCTGCCTGACCCATAACACGGGCACGAAAAGATACCTCTTCTTGGTCCAGATAAAATTTGTGCTCAGGTAATGATGCTTTTTTTGCATCTCTGACGTTATTGCCACCGGATCCGCCACCATCTTTGCTGACGCTAAGGGCATCGGGATTTTGCTCTGACTTGCGCTTACGCGCATCAAGTGCGGCCTGGGCAATATTAACCCGGGATGGTCCTTGGGATGAAAATCTTGATATGTCAGACATAAGCCGATCCTCGCTCACAATGGTTAACTAATTGTCAACCATAGCAAAACGAGACAATATTTTTTGCCAAAAATGGCAAAAAACAGCCTAATAAATATAAAGAATCAGGTTATTTTACGCTTTTACGTCAACCCGTTCGCCGCGGCCGTCTTCGTGGCTTTTGCTATCTGACGCCTGAGGTGAGTTGGCGGCCTGAGTGGCGGCCTGAGTGACGATTGACGCTGCTACTTGTTCTTGCTGTACGGACTGGCGCAATGCGGTCAGTGCCTGCTGAACGTTTATTGATGAACCTGCTGCTGTTACAGACATTTGTCTGGTTCTCCATTTCTAAGAACCCGCACCTTTTGCTGGTGCTTAAGGGGTCTAGTTTCTATAGCCCACATCAAGAAGATCAAATTTGAGGCCCCACAATTGAGGCCAAAGCGATCCTTGACACAAGGCGAGTATATGTCACTTGAAGCTATTTTGCAAGCACGCTTAATAAGTAGTTAATAATACACAATTATTTATGCAATTTAGTCTTCTTATAAGGTTACAGAGGACCAGCTCAACCCTCCAGTGCGGCAACACCGGGAAGGGTTTTTCCTTCTATCCACTCTAAAAATGCACCGCCAGCGGTTGAAATATAGGTAAAATCATCGGCCGCACCGGCATGGGCCAATGCCGCCACCGTATCGCCACCGCCAGCAACCGATAAAAGCGATCCTGCCTTGGTCAGGCGTGCAGCGGCTTGGGCGGCTGCGTTGGTGCCTTTGTCAAAGGGTTCTATTTCAAACGCACCGAAAGGGCCATTCCAAACAAGGGTCTTACATTTAGCCAAGCGTTCTTCGACATCTTTTATGGTGGCAGGGCCAATATCCAAGGCCATCATATCGGCCGGAATGGCGTCAATGCCGACAACCTGATTAGCCGCACCTGCGGCAAATTCCTTGGCTACTACCACATCAACCGGAAGCACAATTTCACAGCCATGCGATGCGGCTTCAGCAACAATTTTACGTGCTTCATCGGCCATGTCTTTTTCACAAAGCGATGCGCCGACATCCATGCCGTTAGCAAAAAGAAACGTATTGGCCATGCCGCCACCGATGATGATCATGTCGACCTTTTTCGAAAGGTTGCCTAGAACTTCCATCTTGGTTGAAACTTTGGCCCCGCCCACCACGGCTGCCACTGGTTTTTTCGGGTTGCCCAACGCTCCACCCAGCGCTTCGAGCTCGGCCTGCATCAAACGCCCGGCTGCGGCTGGTAATTTGCGCGCCAAGGCCTCGGTTGAGGCATGCGCCCGGTGGGCGGTAGAAAATGCGTCATTTACGTAAACATCACCAATGCTGGCAAGGCTTGAGGCAAACGCATCATCGTTTTCGGTTTCTTCGGCGTGGAAACGAACATTTTCAAGCATCGCAACATCGCCATTTTTCATGGCATTGGTAACGCTTTTGGCACTTTCACCAATAGTATCGGTGGCAAACTTTACATCCATACCCAGGGCTTTGCCCATGGCTTCGGCCACTGGCCTTAATGACATTTCGGGAACCACTTGGCCTTTAGGTCGGCCAAAGTGCGAAAGAATTATAACCTTTGCCCCCTTGGAGATAAGGTCGCGAACAGTAGGAACTGTGCGATCAATGCGGGTTGTATCGGATGGTTTACCGCCAGCCATAGGTACGTTCAGGTCGGCGCGAACTAGAACCTTTTTTCCGCTTACGTCCATGTCATCGATTGTTTTGAAAGTGTTCATAGGTGGCTCCCTGTTTAGGCTGAATATGGTTTGAATTTTAGTGTTTTTAGGTCCGGGGAGGCCAAAGATAATTTATTGGCCCTGAGTTATGCGGATATAGAAGAAAAATGCAAGCCTTCTTGCGCTTATTGTTCCGGGATCAAAGGCAGCTCAAGCGTTGCCGCTAAGCCACCCATCTCAGAATGGCCGAGATTCAGCGTTCCGTTGTAAAGCTCAGCTAGTTCGGTAACTATATTAAGGCCCAGACCAGATCCCGGCGTTGCTTCATCTAAGCGTTTTCCCCGGCTCAAGATTTCTTCCATCTTATCTTCGGGTACGCCCGGACCATCATCTTCTATTATTATGATTGCGTTATGCGCGTTACGCCTAACGATAATGCTAACACTGCTGCGCGCCCACTTGCAGGCATTATCCATTAGATTACCCAAAATTTCTTCCAAATCCTGACGTTCGCCCATAACCTTAAGGTCGGCAACTGCATTAAACGTTATTGTTATATTTCTATCGACATAAATGCGCTCTAACGTGCGTTTTAGTGGTGTTATTATATCATTAATATCACAAGCCAAGCCAGGCACCCCAGCGCCACCTGCGGCACGCGCGCGCGATAGATGGCGGGTAATCAGTTCTTTCATGATGGCAATTTGTTCGTTTAATATTTTGCATCGTTCATCGCCCATATTTGCGGCTTCGTTTTGCAATATTGCCAATGGGGTTTTAAGGGCGTGCGCCATGTTGCCAGTATGGGTTCGGGCCCGGGCAATTACCGCGGCATTATTTTCCAACAAAATATTTAGATTTTTTACCAACGGTTCTACCTCGGATGGATAATCCCCCACCATACGTTCCGCCCGCCCAGCATGAATATCGGCCAAGCGCGATTGCATTAGTTTAAGCGGCCTTAGGCCAAGCATAATCTGCAACAACACCGCCGCCGCCATACCAAAACCTAGCGCCATCAATGAAATGAATAAGGTTTCATTAAATTCTTCCATGGTTTTTTCAATTTCACTAGCAGCACCGGAAACATAGATTGTTATTTCATCTTCAAGCCCCGGCAGGGTAAATGTTTCAGCGCTTAGCCTTATGGCATTGCCCCGTGGCCCGGTTGCAGAAAAGCTAACAAGTTCACCCAATTTCGGGCGGGGCATATTTTTAAGGTCAAGCTCTTGATCCCATAAAGAGCGCGAGCGTGAAACCGCCTCGCCATTGATTGCTATTTCCCAGTACCAGCCCGAAAGTGGGCGCACATAATCGGGGTCACTGGGATGACGGCTCATGACAAACTTGCCATCGGTTACAGCCCCAAAAGACAGCAGTTCTTCAATGTGGCTATAAAGGCTTTTGTCAAAAGTATTTTCAACGTGGGTACGAAAAATTTGTGAGAGTGCAAGCGAGCCTGCAACAAGGGCAATGGCTATCCATGCAATAGAAAATAAAATAAGTCTAAAACTTACCGAGCGGGTAAACATCAAAACGCCCTATTCAACCGGGGCCATAGAATAACCACGGCCCCTGTGGGTTTTAATAAGATCGGGTAAAAGTTTTTTTCTAAGCCTAGCAATAAAAACCTCGATGGTATTTGAATCGCGATCGAAATCTTGATCATAAATATGTTCGATAAGTTCTGTTTGCGATACCACGCGGCCCTGATGATGCATAAAATAAGATAAAACTTTTAATTCATGTGCGGTCAAGGTTATCCCTTCGCCATTTATGGTAACTTTTCCGGTTGTGGTATCTAGCGACACCGGCCCACATTCGAGCAAAGGCGATGCATGGCCTGCGGAACGGCGAATAATTGCACGAACACGGGCTAACAATTCTTCCATGTGGAAAGGTTTGGTCAAATAATCATCGGCCCCGGCATCAAAACCGGAAACTTTTTCATTCCACGATTCACGTGCAGTTAAAATAAGCACCGGCATATCGCGGGCGTTTTGTCGCCAATGTTTAAGAACTGTTATGCCATCAACCTTGGGCAAACCAAGATCAAGCACCACCGCATCATAAGGTTCGGTATCGCCAAGAAATTCGCCTTCTTCGCCATCGGATGCAACGTCAACCGAATACCCTGCCTCTAGCAGCACACGCTTTACCTGATTTTGTAGATCTAATTCATCTTCGACAACAAGTATGCGCATTGTTTGTCCCCCGCTATCTACTTTGGCTTATTAAAACTTTATCAGTCTAATTCCCCATCTTGTTTAAGGGCCTTATCGGAATCGTGACCATCAACCACCAACAGCTCAAGATTGCTGGCATCAAAGGACAGTTTCACAACATTTCCCTGTGGCGTCAAAAGTTTGATTTCATAAACCAGCATTTCTTCATCATCATTGCTGTCGCTATCTTCTGATTCAAGCTCAACCTCAAGTATTTTGCCTTGATATGCGGATTCTACTTTTTCTAGAAGCTCCATCAGCGGCCTGATTTTGCCGGCCTCTAGGGCTTCGCGTGCTGTTTTTTGGTCATCATCGTCGGCAAAAACCGGCCCGCTAGCGGCGGCGAATACCAACAGCGAGGTCGCCATTATGGCCATAATTACAATTTGTTTTAATGGCCGGGCGAAGGTTAGATAAATAATGTTTTGTTTCACGTCTGTAATCCGTTTTTTCATGACCAAAATAACCACACTGCCACCACAGCCATTGCAACGGCTATGGCCGGGCGCAGGACGCCTACATTGCGAATATCGCTTGCCCCAATGCGCGCCGGGATATTTTTAATACCACTTATCATCGCGCGGGGAAGGTTTTCCCCAGATATAAGGCCATGCGCAACAACCCCGCCAATATGAACAAAAATCAAAAATCCAAAAAGGTTTGCCATCCCTTCGTGGATATCACCGCCAAAACCAATATGCGCTAGGGGCCCACGATATCCGTCTTCGCTGCTCATCATGCCGCTCAGTACCGCCAGCGTCATTACCACCAATAATGCAACCACCATCCACCCGCCTAAAGGGTTGTGGCCAACGCTATATGGTGGGCGAAAGGTCAAAAGTTTGATGGTATAATCTCTTACAATTTCCCAAGAAAAAACAAAATCCGTAAACAACGCATGACGCGAACCGATTATTCCCCAAACAAGTCTGAAAACAACAAACCCCAACAATAACGTTCCAGAATAAACATGGATAAAAAGAAGCGAGCCTTCGGCTTCCGACGAAATCCACGCGAGCGCCACCATAAAAACCAAAGCCCAGTGAAATACCCGGGTCGGCAGGTCCCAAATGCGCACCTGCTTAGGCAGGGAAGAATTGTCTGGGTTAGCGGGTTCGCTAATTATATTCGGTGATTTATTCATTTATCTGGGCCTTAATCGGTGTATTATAATATGCCTTTGTTTTTGTGCGGTTTTTATCATGCAATTCGCTGTTAGGCTGACGATTTTGCCCGCTAACAAGCTATATAATCTAATTTATATTATGTGCTAGGAAATATGAACTCCCCCTGAACAAAGCCCAAATTATGCATTCAGGAACAGTTCAGTAAGCCATATATAAGGTTCAGTCCAAACAAGTATACTGAACCGATATAATAAACATAGAAAGCAGCGCAAA
>JAOUJU010000375.1 GCA_029883045.1 Rhodospirillaceae bacterium | reverse complement strand
AGCTAGGGTTATAAGAAGCGATCCAGAAAAGGGATACATCGCAGTTAACTTCCTAGGCCTTGATTCATCTGCTTTTAGTTTGCTCAGAACATTTACTGATATAAAATCAAAAGCCAGAAGCCCTTATTAATTTAATATTGTTAGCCGATTAATATGGGGCAGCTATTTTTGTTGCCTGACAAACCTGTCAAAAGTTTCCTTGATAACATCTTCGCCTAGGTTTTTGCTTATTACCACCATTTGCGATATGCGCACTCCATCTACCCACTTATCAAGCTGCTGGGGCGGGTGGAAAATGTGCTGTACCCCATGCACGGCTATGGGTTTTTCCTGACCTTCAATATCAAGCACGCCTTTCATTCGTAAAATTTTATCACCTTGGGTAGTCAATAACATATCCAGCCATTCAGTGAAGGCTTCCCATTTAATTGACACGTCACTGGTTATGGTAAATGCATATATATTACTGTCTTTGCCGTGCTTGTGATGGTGGGGATGTTCGGCATTTTTTACCGCCCCCATTGAAAGCCATTTTTGCGGATGCGGGTTTGTATCAGCATCAAATAGCCCGACATTAAACAAATCTGAAATATCCACATGTCCGTTTTGCGCTGTAATGTGCATTGCTCCGGGGTTTAATACGCCAAGGCGTGTTTTTAATTTTTTTATATATTGTGCATCGGCGATATCTGTTTTGGTTATTAGTATTCTATCTGCGATGGCAACTTGTTTTAATGATTCATCAAATTGGTCAAGCGTATCCCAACCAACCAAGCCATCAACCGTAGTTATTATTCCATCCAAACGATACCTGCCCGCAGCAACGGGATCTGTTATTAATGTGTGAATTACTGGCGCAGGGTCGGCAAGGCCGGTTGTTTCAATTATTACCCGACGAAACGGTGGTATGGTACCTTCGGCGCAACGAACCAACAGATCGCGCATGGCGGTGCTTAGATCATCCCTGACCGAACAGCAAACGCAACCACCCTCAAGTAGAACAATGTTCTCATCAATTTTTTCGACCAGCAGGTGATCAATCGAAACATCGCCGTATTCGTTAATTAATACGGCGGTTTCTTTCATGTTGGGGCTTGAAAGTATTTTGTTAAGCAGGGTTGTTTTACCGCTACCAAGAAACCCGGTTAACAGGCTTACCGGAATGGCGAGCGGAATATCGCTATCGTCTGATGGCTGTTCATTTGTCATAAAGCTTTTTCGGATCGGTTATGACATCGGCAATTTTAGTTATTTTTCCATCTCTAAGCGCATTAAAAAAACAGTTTCTGCGCCCGGTGTGGCAGGCCACGCCTATTTGTTCAACAACAAGCAAAATCGTATCGCCGTCACAGTCCCAACGAAAATCAACCAGTTTTTGCGTCTGTCCTGAGGTTTCGCCTTTGCGCCATAATTTTTCTCTTGAGCGTGAAAAATAACAAACAGTGCCGGTGCTAAGGGTTTCACGAATGGCATCTGCATTCATCCATGCCATCATCAATATTTCGCCATCACCAGATTGTTGGGCAATCGCCGCAACTAAACCTTGATCGTTGAAGTTTATGGAATCAATGACGGCATCAATGCTTGCGCTTGGTGCCGGGGTATCGGTTTTATTGCTGCCCATGATTTACCTTGCTTTTCTTTTCTCAATAATACTGCAATGTAATGCTTAAGGGTATAATCACCCGGTTTTTGCCTTAGACCCAAGACAATTTAACAGTGCGCGTGCATTTTTTTGTATAATTCTGGCGTAAAGGGTAGGGCTTTCATCAAGGTCAACCCCCATGGCGTCAAGCTCGCCCATGCTTATGCCGCCATCCAGCGACAAAGATTTTGCCATTTGCGATGCCATCTGCGGTTCGGTAAAAATACATTTTACCTGTTCGGCTGCCATCATTTTTTTTAATTCAGCTATATGTCGCGCGCCAGCATCGCCGCCTTTGATGTTTGTTATATATCCACGCTGATTTAGCCCCAGTTCCTTCACCAAATAGGAAAACCCGTCATGCTGTATGACAAAGGGAATGCTTTTAATTGGTTGTATAAATTTATCAACCTGACGCTTTAGGGTTTTTATCCTGTT
>JAOUJU010000070.1 GCA_029883045.1 Rhodospirillaceae bacterium | reverse complement strand
GGAAATAGACATCATTGCCACGCGGGGCGGAGTATTAAGTTTTATCGAGGTAAAAATGCGCTCTAATAAAAATGATGCCCTTTATGCCATTTCATCGGGCCAACGAAAACGCATTGAACGCACGGCCGAACATTTTTTAAAAAAATATCCAAAATTTGCCGATAGCGACATTAGGTTTGATGCCTTCGTTGCAAACGGAATCTTTACAGGAAAATTGATTGTAGATGCTTGGCGTCCGGGATGGTAACGCCATTTCTGCTTGTACCTAACCATAAATGCTTAACTTTATGATTTATTAATTGCCATGCATAAAAATATATTAAATTAAAATATAATATCAGCGAGCTGGCATGTAGCGGCCAACGATTAGGGAATAAGTTTTTGAAATATTTTAAATTGATTTCAGTTTTTGTTTTGTCTTCTTATCTTGGTGCGTGCACGCCTGTTGGTGCGGTTATCGGCGTTGGGGCCGCTGCTGGTGTTGCCGCATACCAAGAACGCGGAATAGATGGCGTTGCCCGCGATCTTAAAACTGCGACCAAAATTAAAGATAAATTTTTGCAATTCGATCACAAGCTTCTTATGGACATCGGGATTGAGGTCTATGAGGCGCGGGTATTATTGACCGGCCACGTTAGCAATGAAGATATACGCACCAATGCTGTTCGTCTGACATGGCAAGCAGACGGAGTTAAAGAGGTTATTAATGAAATTATTGTTGCCGATGATAGCAGCATAATTAATACCGCGCGCGATGCATGGATAACGGGCCAACTGCAATCAAAGCTGACCTTTGATGACAACATAATGGCCATAAATTATGCGGTTGAAACAGTGGGCGGGGTTGTTTATCTGATTGGTATCAGCCAAAGTGAAGATGAATTGGAGCGAGTTAAAAACCACGCTCGGTCAATTTCATATGTAAGACATATAATCAGTCATGTTCGCATAAAGTAAGGATATGATAAATGGCATCACAGCAGCTTGACCTTGCGCGCGCACTTCGTGAAATAGGAAAGCAACGCGACGAAGATATCAACGTTGCCGAGGCTGCGCTTTTGCTGGCAGCCCACGAACTGTTGGGCGGTGTGCGCCTAAACAGTTACCGCCGCCACCTTGAACGTTTGGTTACCGATGTAAAAAATTATGCTGCGGGTAAATTATCTGACCCTTATCTTGTGTGCGAAGGCATGGAACAAGTGCTGGCAAAAAGATACGGCTACGCCGGAACATACAATGTGTTTGAAACCGACCAAAGTGCCAACCTTATTCATACCATTGATAGCCGGCGCGGCAATGGTGGAACCCTTTGTGTTATTTATTTGCACGTTGCACGGGCGCTTGGCCTTGTTGCCGAGGCCATTGATTTCCCCCCACGCCCATTAATCGGGGTAACGGTACCAAACGGGCGGGTAATGATTGATCCGTTTGAAGGTGGGCAAGAACTAGAAGCCCCGGCCATGCGCGCAATCATGAAAGATTTATTCGGCGATAAAACCGAGCTTCGCCCCCGCCATTTAGTTGAAACCGGCAACCGTGGGCTATTGTTGCAATTGCAAGGTGAAATTAAACACCAACATCTTCGCACCGCTGAAACCGATGCGGCCTTAGCCACGATTGAACGCATGTTAATGATAGCGCCAAACCAGGCCGAGCTTTGGCGCGAGGCAGGCATTTTATATTCACGCCTTGATCATATTGATGAAGCCATATCGGCATTAAAGCACTTTCTTGATATTTCTGAATCTGATGATAACCGCTATCAGGCCGGCCAGTTGTTGCAACAGCTTTACGCCCGCATGGATGCTTAAGGATAATAAATTATGCCTATTAAAGTCGCCCTGCAGATGGACCCGATTGAAACCATTAATATTGATGGCGACAGCTCATTTGTTATTGGGCTTGAAGCCATAAAGCGCGGCCATGAGCTTTATTATTATCAACCCAAAGACATGGCCCTTGATGGTGCAACTGTAGTTGCAAATTCATACAAACTGGACCTAAGGCGTGAGAAGGGAAACCACTTTTCACTTAGCCAACAAAAAATACGAAACATTGGCGATATGGATGTGGTGTTTTTGCGCCAAGACCCACCATTTGATATGTCTTATATCACCACCACGTATTTGCTAGATATGGTTCACCCAAAAACGTTAGTGGTAAATAATCCAACCGAAGTTCGCGGTAATTCAGAAAAATTATATGTTGCGCGCTTTCCCGAACTTATGGCGCCAACACTGGTCAGTCGTAATGTCCAACAAATTTCTGAGTTTCGCACGCAACACAAAGATATAATTTTAAAACCGCTTTATGGTAACGGTGGGGCAGGCGTATTTCATGTTAGCCCCGATGATGAAAACATGAGCGCGCTGCTTGATATGATGTTTGCACAAAATAACGAACCAATAATGGTGCAAGCATATCTGCCCGATGTGCGCGGTGGTGATAAACGTATTATTCTTATTGATGGGGAACCATTGGGCGCTATAAACCGCATCCCACCACCGGGTGATGCGCGCGCTAATATGCACGCGGGGGGCAAGGCATTTAAATCGGAACTTGATAAACGCGACAAAGAAATATGCGCGGCCATTGGCCCGGATCTTAAAAAACGTGGTTTATTATTTGCCGGAATTGATGTCATCGGCGGATACTTGACAGAAATAAATGTGACCTCGCCAACGGGCCTGCAAGAAATTGCAAAGTTTGATGGACACCAACTTGAGACCCAACTATGGGACGCAATTGAAAAACGCCTAAAATAATTTTACGGTACGATGGTTATTTAAAAAAAAATCAGTGCACGGTAATTTCATTTTTTACGCGCCTTGTTGCTGGGGCCGAAAGCTCATCATCTGATTCATATGTCACAAACCACCAGTTATGGTCCGGCGTCGTATTGGAAAAATGTTCTAATCGAGCTTTGGCGATTTTTTCACCACCGTTGGCGCGCTCGATAAGTTCACTGTCACGAAAAATGGCAAACCGGGTAAGTGGAAATTGGCTTTTTTGCATAACTTAAGGCTCCTTTTATAAAAAATTCTAACCCAAGGTAGTTTTTCTTATCCCTATTACTAGCAAGCCCCATGCCAGCGCCCAAAAAGCGTTTGTTTTGTGTTCGTTTTATTTATTAAATACATATTTTCAGATACTTGACTGTGATTTTGCTCGCACAGAAAAACTTATTTCGGTTACATAACGAGTTTATTTTTGCATTTTGCGTCCCATTCACCCATCAACTGGTGCAAAATTATTCTATGATGTACTAAATATTGTACTAGCGTTCTTGTTTCGTTCCTACTATTATTATTCGACAGAAAGAATAAAGCGGGGGTCTTTTTAAGTGGTCGCAACCATTGAAACGGTTTCATTTCAAGGGATAGACGTGTGCCCGGTTGAGGTGCAAGTCCACATCGGTAATGGCCTGCCGTCATTTACTATTGTCGGTCTTGCCAACAAGGCGGTTAGTGAAGCCCGCGAACGGGTGCGGGCATCGCTTTTTGCCATCGGTTTGGCATTACCACCCAAGCGCATAACCATAAACCTAGCCCCCGCCGACACCATGAAAGAAGGATCACATTTTGATTTAGCAATTGCCCTTGGGCTATTGGTGGCCATGAACGTGTTGGCCCAAGAAGAATTACAAAACTACGTTGTCTTGGGCGAGCTTTCTCTCGATGGGCGAATTGCAAATGTTGGCGGCGTATTGCCCGCAGCCATTCATGCATCTAGTCGTGACATGGGGCTTATTTGTCCGGGCCATCAAGGGGCTGAGGCCGCATGGGCAGGGGATATTGATATCCTTGCGCCCGCATCGCTTTTGCAGATTGTAAATCATTTTAAGGGAGCACAAATTTTAAGCCCACCAGCGTTGCCTGATTTAGTCGATACGGTTGATGAAAAAATGCAAATTGATTTAGCCGATATCAAAGGCCAAGAAACGGCAAAGCGCGCACTTGAAATTGCTGCGGCTGGTGGGCATTCAATGTTGATGAGCGGGCCACCCGGTTCGGGCAAATCATTATTGGCGGCGCGCCTTGCGACAATTTTACCTAAACTTACCCCACCCGAAGCGCTAGAGCTTAGCCAAATACATTCATTGAGCGGAACATTGCCCGCTGGTGGATTAATAAGTAAACGCCCAATTCGCAGCCCGCATCACAGCGCATCGGTTGCGGCAATTGTTGGGGGTGGAACACGGGCCAAACCGGGCGAGGTTTCATTGGCTCACCGCGGTGTTTTGTTTTTAGATGAATTGCCAGAATTTAATCGTGCTGCCCTTGAGGCCCTGCGCCAACCAATAGAAACCGGAACCGTTTCAATTGCACGCGCCAATGCCCACGTAACGTACCCTGCGCGGTTTCAACTTATCGCTGCCATGAACCCATGTCGTTGTGGTCACATTGATGATGGCACCCGGGCATGTACCCGCGCCCCAGTTTGTGCGGCCGAATACCAAAACCGAATATCAGGCCCATTATTGGATAGGTTTGATTTGTTTGTTGATGTTCCAGCGGTGGCAGTGGGCGATCTTGCGGTTGCATCAACGGGGGAAAGTTCACACGCTGTATTAGCACGGGTTGAAGCGGCGCGCGAATTTGGCAGCGAACGAATGGAAGGATACGCCAACGGTGTTCTTACCAATGCCGAAGTTGATGGCAGGTTATTAGAAGAAATGACCAACATGGACAACGGTGCGCGTGCGCTTTTGCTTGAGGCGGCAAAAACACTTGGCCTTTCCGCCCGGGCCTATCACCGCATCCAACGCGTTGCGCGCACTATTGCTGACCTTGGCCGCAGCGGGCGTGTATCACGCGCGCACATTGGCGAAGCGCTTTCTTATCGCCGGGTTAGTGCGGGGCGCGGTGCGATCAAGGGTGCGGCCTAATACCACAGGTTCTTGTGGATACAATTAGCGATACAATAATTATCTTTTGCCCTCATTGTCCGAATGATAGGGTTTTTGCACTGTGGTGCCTTTGTTTGCACTGTAGCGCCCCGGGGAAGGGGATAGGGGGGAAATAATATGAACGTTGGTGCAAAACGGGCCTGGTTAATAACGCTTTTATGCGGTGGCATAATTGCAGCGCTGACCCTTGGTGTCCGCCAAGGGTTTGGTTTGTTTTTACCCCCGATGACAGAAGATTTAGGCATAACCCGCGAAGGGTTTGCCCTAGCCATTGCCACACAAAATCTTTTATGGGGTGCATCATCACCATTTTTTGGCGGCCTAGCTGATCGCTTTGGCGCACGAAAAATTTTATTTATCGGCGGTCTATTATATGGCGGCGGTCTTTTGCTTATGAGTAACGCCAGCGGACTGGCGGGCGTCATGGGCGGGCAGGCGCTTTTGGGCCTAGGCATGGGCGGGGCCGGAATTTCCATCGTCTTGGGCCCAGTTGGGCGTGCGGTACCCATTGAAAAACGCTCTATGGCGTTGGGGTTGGTCACAGCCGGTGGTTCGTTCGGCCAATTCATTATGGTGCCGGCAACGCAATCGCTAATCGCTGAATACGGTTGGGCCCAAGCGCTTTTTTTACTGGCCATGTTTGCCACAATTTCCATTTGGATTTTTTCTTTGGGTCTGGGTGAAGAAAAAAAATCTGACAGCGAACATGGTTTGCCGCAATCAATTTCCGCTGCCCTAGGCGAAGCATTAAATCATCGTGGGTTTATCTTACTGACCGCAGGGTTTTTTGTTTGTGGTTTTCAGGTGGTATTTATTGCAACCCACCTTCCGGCATTTTTACAAGACAAAGGCGTTGACCCCGCTACTGCGTCATGGGCATTGGCGTTAGTTGGGTTATTTAATATTATTGGCGCAACCGGGGCTGGGTGGCTTGGTGGTAAAATGGAAAAGCGCGTTTCGTTAGCGTGGTTTTATATTATTCGTTCGATAATTATTGCCATATTTATTGTAATGCCCATTAGCGCAAATTCGGCACTGTTATTTGGTGCAAGCATTGGTATTTTTTGGTTGGGCACCATTCCACTTACCAGCGGTTTAATTTCAACATTTTTTGGCGCGCGCTATCTTTCCATGCTTTACGGTATTGTTTTTGTTTCCCACCAATTGGGATCGTTCGCCGGCGCGTGGTATGGTGGCTACCTTTACGTTACTACCGGGTCTTATGAAATAATGTGGTGGCTAACAGTCGTGGCTGGTTTCATTGCTGGTGGATTGCACTGGATAATCCGCGAAGAGCCATCGCATCGTCTTAAGCCCGCTTAATAACGTAGCCTGTTAACAGCACTTACCATCGGCTTGTATGGGCGGGCAGGGAACCGTTCCATACGAACAAAAAACACAACAATCACCTTTTTTGGGTTTTAGCATTGTTTGGCAATTTTCACATTGATGAAAAAACAAACAAGCATCCGTCGGCATTTCCATTTCTTGGGCGTGACCACATTCGGGGCAGGTAAGAACAGACCTAGTTATGATATCTTTCGTAGCGTTCATAAATTTGCTTTCTTGGCTGACGATCAGGTATCAATTTTATCAATGTGTCCGCGTGCCAACATCGGCCCAAGGGGGGCGCCGCCAAAAATATGGGCGTGAAGATGGGGGACTTCCTGTCCGCCGTTGGCCCCAATATTGGCAAGCAGCCTATAGCCGTCTTCATTTAGGCCTAGCTTTTGCGCAACATTTCCAATCGCCCGAATAAAGCCAAGCACTTCATCGGGCGTAGCCATTGCCGAAAAATCATCCCACGAAACATATTCACCTTTGGGTATTACCAAGGTGTGGATTGGGGCTTGTGGATTTATATCGTTAAATGCTAACGCCCATTCGTCTTCGTAGACCTTGTCGCACGGTATTTCACCACGTAGAATTTTTGCAAAAATATTGTTTTGATCGTACGCCATTTTTGTAAACCCCTTCCCCCCTAGTTATTGACAAGCCAGATAATTAACGAAGAGCAAATTTAGCAATGCTTAGTCTTTACGTGATTTTTTTTCCTCAATTCCAGAAATGCCTTCACGCGCTTCTAGCTCGGCCCATACTTGACCCGGCGTCAGGCCGACCTCGGCCCACAGCACCAACAAATGATAAAGCAGATCAGCGCTTTCGCGCGCAACGTGTTTGGGTTTTTGATCAAGCGCCGCCACAACAGTTTCAACCGCTTCTTCGCCCAATTTTTGGCAGATTTTTCCACGCCCCCGGGAAAACAGCTTTGCCGTGTGTGATGTTTCTGGATCTTTGCCCCGGCGGCTTTCGATAACTTCAAACAGGCGCGCAATAACGTCTACGCTTGCTGTTTCGCCTTCCTTGGCCTTTCCTTTATTCATGACTGCTCCTTAAAATCATCATTTATATATTATTGTATATCATCTAGGCGCATTGGAACCCCGTGATCGTTCATATATTTTTTGGCTTGGCCAATGGTAAATGTGCCAAAATGGAAAATTGATGCCGCCAAAACTGCCGAGGCGTGGCCGTCAACAACACCCGCGACCAAATGATCTAACGTGCCGACCCCGCCTGATGCTATCACCGGTATACCAACCCCATCCGCTATGGCCCGGGTCAATTCAATATTAAACCCCTTACCAGTCCCGTCGCGATCCATTGAGGTTAGCAATATTTCGCCCGCCCCATATGCGGCCATGCGTTTAGCCCACGCAACCGCATCAATGCCGGTGGCTTCGCGCCCACCGTGGGTAAATATTTCAAACTTTCCCGGAGCAACGGTTTTTGCATCAATCGCCACCACAATACATTGGCTGCCAAATTTTTCTGCTGCTTCTTTTACAAATTCAGGGGTTTTAACCGCAGCGGTATTAATGGATGCTTTGTCGGCACCAGCCAATAAAAGTTTTCTTATATCATCGGTGGTACGCACCCCGCCACCGACGGTCAGCGGCATAAAACACTGTTCAGCTGTTTTGTTTACCACTTCAAAAATTGTATCGCGGTTTTCAAGTGATGCGGTGATATCAAGAAACGTCAACTCATCAGCCCCGGCGGCATCGTAAACGCGCGCCTGCTCCACCGGATCACCAGCATCAACTAGGTCGACAAAGTTAACGCCTTTTACTACGCGGCCGTTTTCAACATCAAGACATGGAATAATTCTGTTTTTTAACATTTTATATTTTCAACTTTAAATTTACAGCCCCGCCTCATGCGAACCATGACTACGCAAAACATCAATCGCTTGTTGCACCGTAAATGCCCCATCATAAATTGCCCGCCCGCTAATCACGCCGGATATGCGCGTGCCACAATTTTCTTTTAAAATGTTCAGATCATCCATTGATGAAACCCCGCCGGAAATTATTAGCGGAATAGAAACCGCCATAGCAATTTCAAGGCTAGCCTGCCAATTAGGGCCAGCCATTGCCCCGTCGCGTGCTATGTCGGTGTG
>JAOUJU010000374.1 GCA_029883045.1 Rhodospirillaceae bacterium | reverse complement strand
GCGTGGCGGCAATTCCCCTAACCATAAAAAAGAAAGAACAATAAAAATGAAAATACCAGCAACCGTAATTACCGGGTTTCTTGGCGCGGGCAAAACCACACTTATCAGGCATCTGCTTGAAAATGCGGGCGGCAGACGCATTGCCTTGGTAATAAATGAATTCGGTGATTTGGGAATTGACCGTGAAATTGTTAATGGTTGCGCCATCGAAGGGTGCAATGATGAAGACGTGATAGAACTTGCCAATGGTTGCATCTGTTGCACGGTGGCGGATGATTTTTTGCCTGTTATGCAGGCCTTGCTTGAACGCGACAATCCGCCCGATCACATTGTTATTGAAACGTCTGGTCTGGCCCTACCCAAACCGTTGATTAAAGCTTTTAACTGGCCGGAAATAAAAACCAAAGTCAGCATTGACGGGGTAATTAGCGTTATTGATGCACCTGCTTTTAACGATGGCCTGTTTGCCCATAACCCCGTCGCGGTGCAAACACAACGCGAAATGGATGAAAACATTTCCCACGAAACCCCGCTGTCAGAAGTTTTTGAAGACCAGCTAATGGCCGCCGACATGGTTTTGCTTAACAAAGCAGACCAATTAAATGACGGACAAATAAAAGAACTTATTTCCAGGCTTGAAAAACAATTACGCCCCGGTGTTCATGTTGTGCCCACCAGCCATGGTAATGCCCCGGTTGATGTTTTGCTTGGCCTTGATGGCGCGGTTGAAGACGATATTGCCAATCGTCCATCGCATCACGATGACCATGACGATGAGCATGACCACGATGATTTTGAAAGTTTCGTGGTTGACCTTGGCCCGGTTGCTGATACAGAAAAATTAGAACAAGTTTTAATAAACGTGGCGCGTGATTTTTCGGTGTTGCGGATAAAAGGTTTTGTTGATGTGGCAGGCAAACCTTCGCGTTATTTGGTGCAAGGTGTCGGCACGCGCTTTACCCGCTATTTTGATCGCCCATGGGGTGCAGGCGAACAACGCCAAAGCAGGTTGGTAATAATCGGCGAAACCGGTCTTAAACAAAAAGAAATAACAAACGCCATTAAAGCAATTGGTGGTAACGCCTGATGCATTTGCTTGCCGCCCAACCCGGTGAAATTATAGATGGAACCGAAGCGGTTGATCTGGGGCAAACGCCGGGGGACATAATAATTTTATGTTCATCCGATACCGACATGGCCGCACTTTCTGCGGCTAGAAGCGCATTAAATGATGCGCCCGCTAGCCCGTCGTTTCGTTTGGCCAACATAACCAGCCTTGGGCACAACATGTCGGTTGATCTGTATGTTGAAAACATTATCGCCAAAGCAAAATTGGTAATCGTTCGCCCATTGGGCGGGCGGGCATATTGGACTTACGGGGTGGATGAAATATCTGCCATTTGTAATGAAAAAAATATTCCCCTTGGCTTTATTCCCGGTGACGATCAGGCCGATGGCGAATTACAGCGCCTTTCAACCGCCAACGCGGTTGATGTCCATGCCTTGTGGCAATACATGGTCCAAGGCGGGCCACAAAACGCAAAAAACTTTCTTGCCCGCAGCGCCCACATGGCCGGGTTTGATGTTGAATTTAATGAACCGCGCGCACTGGTGCCCGCCGGAATTTACTGGCCGGGAACCGTGGCCGGTGAATTAAGTCTGGAACAATTGCAGCAAAACTGGCGCGAAGGCATGGCGGTAACCCCGCTTGTATTTTACCGCGCACTATTGTTAAGCGGTGATTTGGCCCCCGTCGATGACATGATAAATGCCTTGATGGATCAAGGGCTTAATCCATTGCCGGTTTTCGTTGCCAGCCTAAAAGATCCGGTTTCAATTGCCACACTAGCGGGATTTTTAGACCAGGTCGATTTAAATTCTGAACAAAGCCAAATGCCATTGGGCGCGGTGGTAAACCTGACCGCATTTGCTAGCGCCAAACCGGGCGAACATTCATCCATCCAAACACCGTTTGAAAAACATTCCCTTGTGGTGGTGCAGGCCATATTGGCAAGCGAACCTTTGGCAAGCTGGCAAAGCTCGACCAGGGGTTTAAGCCCGCGCGATATTGCCATGCACGCATCA
>JAOUJU010000373.1 GCA_029883045.1 Rhodospirillaceae bacterium | reverse complement strand
TTGTTTTGGCCGTGTTGGTTACGCCTATTTTTAACAAATCCAAGGGTAGCATTTTGTGGCCGATGTTATTTCACTGGCAATTAATCAACCCATTTTGGCCAGATGCCCAACCTTATGACACTTGGTTATTTCTTGCCTTAACTGTTGTGGTGGTCTGGGTTAACCGGGGCACTATGTTCACGCGCGATGGTGCCGTGACCAAGGTAATACCTGGCGCCCAAGAAAATAAGTGATTATCCCGACAAGCCCGATTGCCCGCAGGCACAGGTGGGCTTATAACATGGCCTGATGAACGATAAAAATTCCCAACCGCAGGTAGGCATTATCAGCCTTGGCTGTTCCAAGGCATTGGTGGATTCTGAACGCATCCTGACCAAGCTGGCAGCAGAAGGCTACGCCATTTCCAACAGCTACGAAGGTGCCGATGTGGTGATTGTTAACACCTGCGGGTTTATTGATTCGGCCCGCGCCGAAAGCATGGACACCATTTCTGAAGCCATGAACGAAAACGGCCGCGTAATTGTAACGGGATGCCTTGGCATCAATGAAGATGAATTAAGAAAAACCCACCCTGGTATTTTAGCCGTTACCGGCGCGCACAGTTACGAACAAGTCGTAAGCGCAGTTCACGATGCATTGCCGCCCACCAGCAACCCGTTTGTGGATTTGGTTCCCGAAGCAGGCATCAAACTAACCCCGCGTCATTATGCATATTTAAAAATATCCGAAGGCTGTAATCACAAATGCCGCTTTTGTATTATTCCATCCATAAGGGGAAAGCATGTCAGCCGCCCGATTGATGAAATAATGCGTGAAGCCGAAACCCTTGCCCGTTCAGGCGTAAAAGAATTACTGGTCATTTCCCAAGACACCAGCGCTTATGGGGTAGATTTGGGCGATGGGGTAAAAATTCAAGAACTGGCAGAACGTTTGGGCGAATTGGGAATATGGATACGTATGCATTACGTTTATCCCTACCCCCATGTCGACGGGCTGGTTGAGTTGATGGCTGATGGAAAAATACTTCCCTACATTGATGTTCCGTTTCAACACGCATCACCCAGCGTTTTAAAAGCCATGGCCAGGCCCGCGCACCAGGAAAAATCATTAGGGCGAATAAAAAAATGGCGCGACATTTGCCCCGACCTTACCATTCGTTCGACCTTTATTGTCGGCTTCCCCGGTGAAACGGTAAAAGATTTTGAATTTATGCTCGATTGGCTGGAAGAGGCAGAATTAGACCGGGTTGGATGTTTCAAATACGAAAACGTAAAAGGTGCGCCCGCCGCCGACCTGCCAGGGCACGTTGACCAAGAAGAAATAGATGCCCGCTGGGAACAGTTTATGGAAGTTCAACAAGACATAAGCGCCAAAAGACTGGTCAAAAAAATAGGTCGCAGCATTGATGTTTTAATTGACGGGTTTGACGAACAAAGCGCAATTGGGCGATCAAAAGCGGATTCACCCGAAGTCGATGGTGTTGTGTATATTGAAGATGGCGCCCATCTTTCAACGGGCGATATGGTATCGGTAAAAATAACCGGGTCTGACGAATACGATCTTTACGGCGAACTGGAAAGTAAATGACATTAAAAACTAAAATTCTTCCGGTTACCGATTTAAGGCAAAATTGTTCCGTAATTTGGTGCGATGAAACCATGCGCGGAGCCATAGTTGACCCCGGCGGTGATGTTGAAAAAATAATTTCCGCCGCTGAAGAAGCGGGCATTACGCTTGAGCTTATTTTAATAACCCACGGCCATATGGACCATGCCGGCGGGGCGGCAAAGGCGGCAGAGCATTTTAACGTGCCGATTGAGGGCCCACACATTGATGATAAATTTCTTGTTGATGCCCTGCCCCACCAAGGGGAAATGTATGGTGTTCCGGGATGCCGCGTTTATGAACCAGCGCGCTGGTTAAAAGGCGGTGATGAAATAAAGTTTGGCAATATAATCCTTGATGTTTTGCATTGCCCCGGGCACACCCCCGGCCATGTGGTTTTTTATGAACGCGGGCGGGCCCTGGCATTTGTTGGTGACGTAATCTTTAAAGGATCTATCGGGCGAACAGATTTTATCATGGGCAAC
>JAOUJU010000372.1 GCA_029883045.1 Rhodospirillaceae bacterium | reverse complement strand
CCTAGTTCCACAAAATATGGAAACTGAAATGTTTGGTCTTTATGCGCTTTCGGGCAAGGCCACATCATTTTTGGGCCCGGCACTTTTGGGCTGGTTTACGGTAATGTTTGATAGTCAGCGCGCAGGGATGAGCACCATTATAATGTTTCTTGTTATTGGTGCGCTTTTATTGTTGCCCCTTCCTGATCCGACGCGAAACAACGCCGCGGCAAAATAATTTTACCTAGCGCTATCCATCGCCTCTTCAACAAATTGACGCAACAGGTCTAGCTCAATCGGTTTGCGGGCAAACGCGGTACATCCAGTTTTGTGAACTTGTGTTCTGTTGTCCACATGATCGAAACTTGAAAGCACCACAACTGGAATTTTATTTATTCGCGCATCATTGCGCATGGCTTCAAGGGTGGTAAACCCGTCAACGGTTGGCATGTTTATGTCTAAAATTACAACATCTGGGCTGTGTTCAACGCTGGCGGCCAACCCATCATTTCCATTGTTTGCTTCTAATGCATCAAACCCAAGGGACTGAAAATAATAAACCAGCAAGGTCCGCAGGTCATCATCATCGTCGATTATTACAATCTTTTTCATGTGGCCTCTCTTGTTGGCTTTTTAATAAATTTTTTCCGGTACCTAATTTTTGCAAAGCGCCGTCTGGGCCTTGGCTATGGTCTTTATCTAGCAATAGCCATGCCAATTTTTTAGCAGTAATTGGGCAATATAATGTAGGTGGAATGATTGCTTAAGCACCTGAACTCATTGAAAATTCTACCTTTTGTAAAATTATATGTTACGATTTAAAAATGATTAAAATGTCCAATTTGCAAAAAACCTTTTTTACAGGCGGGGCGCAAGTTATCGCCCTTGATGGTCTGTCGCTAAACGCCCGTGATGGTCGGGTGACGGGTCTTATCGGGCCAAACGGGGCGGGCAAGACCACGGCATTTCGTATTGTCTATGGTCTGTTAACCCCAGATTCTGGCAATGCCAGCGTCGATGGCATTGATGTCAACAGCGAACGCATGGCCGCCCAACGCCAGCTTGGCGTATTGCCCGATGTTCGTGGTTTATATCCCCGCCTCACCGCGCGCGAACACATTAGATATTTCGGCCAGCTGCATGGTGCTGGCGGAAAAATGTTAGAAGATGACATTGATGATTTAATAGCACGCCTAGGCATGGAAGAATTCGCCGATCGCCGAGCCAAAGGTTTTTCTCGCGGGCAAGAATTAAAAGTAGCCCTTGGCCGTGCCTTGGTGCATCGGCCAAAAAATTTAATACTCGATGAACCAACTAATGGTCTTGATGTAATGAGCTCACGTTCGGTCCGTGACCTAATAAAAGAAATGCGCGATCAGGGGCATTGTATACTTATTTCTAGCCACATCATGAGCGAGGTCGCCGCCATTTGCGATGATCTTGTTATTGTTACAAACGGGCGCGCCATCGCCAGCGGCACACCCGATGAATTGCGCGAACAAACAGGCGCCAGTGATATCGAAGAAGTATTTGTTCGTGCAGTTTTAAAAGAACAAGGCGGTGTAATATGACCGCACCCAATTATAAAAAAGAAAAAGTTTCAACTGGTCGCATGGCACGATTGATTGCAGTGTTTAAAAAAGAAATACGCGATCATTTACGTGATCGGCGAACATTATTGTTAGCATTAATATATCCGCTGTTGGCGCCCGCACTGGTGGCGGGCGGGCTTTATGTTGCGGGCACAACCATTCAATCAGAACGCACCGCAGTATCGTTCAATGTTGCGGTGGTGGGCGGCATTAATTCACCGATGCTGACAGGCCACCTTGAAAAAAATGATATTACAACAATTGAAATGGCGACAGTCGACGAAGCCAAAAAACAAATGCTCGAAGGCGGTATTCCGGTTGGGTTGGTTATTCCTGAAAATGCAAAAAACAATACTGAATTTACAGTTCAGATGTTGATGAACCTCAACCTAGTTTCTAATTTACGTCTGACCGCAAGATTGGAAAGGGTTATAAACCAGCTTAACGCTGAATTGGGTAAACGCACCCTTGAACGGGTCGGCCTAGAAGAAGATTTCGCCAGACCAATAAAAATACAAGATGT
>JAOUJU010000371.1 GCA_029883045.1 Rhodospirillaceae bacterium | reverse complement strand
GCGCACGAATATCGCCAGGCACAAGAACAATTCGCCTACGCTGCCCTTTACATACCAAATAATTACGAGGTGTTAAGCGGGCTTGCGGCGGCTTCTTATTATGCCGGTGACCTGAAGGTAGCGGCAGAAGCGCTAAACAAGATGCTGGCACTGCGTCCTGACGATGCAGGAACACTTAAAACCGCGGCAATGATAAAAGGGGCCATCGGGGACTTTACCCAAGCGTTAAACTTTGCCGAGCGCTATGAAAAAACACCTGAGGGCGAAGGCTTTCGTTCCAAACGTTTGCGTTCACGTCTGGCGGAATGGAACAGGTTTCACAACCAAGACCTGTTGCATCTGGCGCAGGATATAGACACATCCGACATTTTAGGCGACGACAACACCTCAACCGGCGCCTCGCCCGACGGTAGCGATAGCAGCGATGGTGACTGGGGCGATGATAACAATAGCGAAAGCGATTCCAGCTCCGGAACATCTGCCAACGGCAAAAATACCGCACCCAAAATGGCCATGGTGGATGTGGTGATAATCCGTTCCGAAGAACGCCTTACCACCAACAAGGGCGTTAATCTTCTTAACGGCCTGCAGATGACTTTCCAATCTACCCTGTTGAGCAAAACATTCACAAACACTCAGGCCCTAACCGCAGATAACCGGGCAGATAAAACCGAACGCGTCCAAAGCTTTGGTTTTTCCATCCCAAGCCTTACATATAGCATCAACATATTTAACGACGTCAATGACCGTAACGAAATAATCGCGCGACCCACCATTACCGCACTTGACGGAAAGGCATCGGAATTCTTTTCAGGCGCGGTATGGCATGTGCAACTGAACGCATCATCGGGGGGCGATGCTGACATTAGCGATATTCCCGTGGGTGTAAAACTTAGCATCACCCCCAATTTTCTGGACGATGACAAGGTACAGATGAACGTTAGCGCGTCACGCGCATTCGTCGAAGGCCGATCATCTGAGCCATCGTTTTCAAATTTTGCCCAGGTTTCCAAAACATCCGTTTCATCTAACGTGGTTATGGAATTTGGCAAAACCCTGGTTCTTAGCGGATTAAGCGAAAAAGAAACCAACAACGTTAAAAACGGCGTGCCGGTGCTGCAGGATATTCCGGTTGTTCAGTATCTGTTTTCCAACGAAAACACGCTTGATTTTAACAAATCGGTTCTTATTTTAATTACTCCGCGAAAGCCGCAATTCACCCATGCCGATGGATCGCCAAAAACCGATACGGATGCCGACAGAAACGCCGGCCAACCTTCGGTGCGTGCGCTGAAACAAAAGAACGGCTGGGATTTTAAACCATCCCCCAACCTTAGTGCGGTTCTAGAAAACCTTAACCGCGGGCATTTCTTCAGGGAATTTCGCAGTGGCGATGTTTCCGTAGAAACGTGGGATGAAACGGAATCCCTGAACTACAAGATAAACCATGTGTTGGAATTCCTGTATTTCTAGACCCCAATCATTTTGATATCAGATAATCAAACTGCGCGGCAACCTGCGTGGTATCTCCGTTGGCGTAACGGCATGACCCGTCATAGGCCCAGCCGACGAACAGTCCGCCATTTCCATCCACGGTACGGCAGGTATAGAAAATATCCAGCCCATGCCGTGCCGATTCAATTGCGTCAAACGGTTCCGAGCCACCTTGCGCCCTGACCCATTCTGGCTTGTCCACCTTGGTCAATAACTGGTAGCTGTTTGCAACATTAACTTTACCTTCTGAAGCTGCGCGACAATCGCCATTTTGGCTTACCATTCCGATAAGGCTTTGGCCCTTCAGGTCAATACGGCAAGCCAGTGCTAAGTCCTGCCATTTTTTGCTGGCCTTGTCGTAGCGCCCGGCATTGAATATTTTTACCTTTTTATCGTCTTTGTCTTTTTCCTTTTTCATCACACCCTTTAAGGTTTCTTTTTTGGCGCTTTTCCAGGTAAGGGGCGATTTGGGTATACCAAAGGAAAGAGACTGGTTTGAATGACTGTTACAAGATGACTGCATCACCTGCCATTTTTTGGTAGTGGGCGATTTGATTATATCCATGCACAGGCCACTGCGTTTGTTTTTAAGGCTAAAACCGCCTGCC
>JAOUJU010000368.1 GCA_029883045.1 Rhodospirillaceae bacterium | reverse complement strand
ATCCCTGCCGGAAGCTCGCTAAAAGATATGGCCACATTAATAAATAATGGCGTTAGCGGCGTTACGGCTTCGGTTGTTTCTGATGGGTCATACCAACGCTTAAGAATTGTGCAAACCGTATCAGATGTGCTTGTGGTTACCCAAAATGTTGCTGGTGGGGATACCCTGCTTACCGACATAGGGCTATCGCAATCAAATGCGCAAACCGCCAGCATGATTGACGTAAGGTCAGATATAAAATCATTTCCTTCACATATTTCCCGTGGAAACGTGCAATGGGATGCAACCCTTGGGGTTGCAGGAGAATATTTCACTAGTGCAGGTGACGGTAGCGCTGCTTTAAGCCTAGCCAAACGCATCACCAACCCAATTAATTTTAATACCACCGGTGGAATTTCACAAAGCACGGTCAGCCTTACCGCTTACAGCATAACAATTCTTTCTACCAATGCATCGCAGGCCAGCACTAATGAACTACAGATTGAATATAAAACCAATTTAACCGATAGCCTGCAAAACAAATCTGATTCGATCAGAGGTGTAAATATTGATGAAGAAATGTCGCAGCTGATGCTATTTGAACAAGCATATATTGCCGCTACCCGAGTTATGAGCACAATTCAAAATATGCTGCAAGCGTTGGAATCTATTATATAACGCCAAGGAAACGACTATGGTAAAAATTGCAAATTACGCCGCCAACCAGCAACTGAACAGATACCTAGCCCAGATTCAGTCAAGAACGCATGATCTTCAGGTGCAAATTAGCAGCGGCAAAAGAGCGCAGAGCTACACAAAAATTTCAATTGATTCCCAGTTTCTAGTTTCAATGGAAAATAGCCGCGACCTTTTGGAAAAATTTGGCGAAAACAATAGCACAATGGATTTCAGAATGCAGGTGACAGAAACCACTGTTACAAGCATCGAAAAAACCATCGAAGAATTTCTTTCAACCCTTACCAACAAGGGCCTGACATCAGTGCCAAGTGAATCTGAAGTTGCTGATATCCAAAAATGGGCGTTTGATTCGATGATATCAATTGAAGGCCTATTAAACAGCACGGCTGACGGAAGATACATTTATGGGGGAAGTCGCAATCTTTCCCAGCCGGTTGATTTGGGCCTGAAAACACTTAGTGAATTTCAAGCTAAATATGACGGGTTCAACGTAACTTACCCAACGACCAGAGACGCCCATCTGACTGATTTTTCACAGGATAAAAATGCTGCTAGCGGCGTGGTGAATTGGCTTCAATTTGACAATAATTCGCCAGCCAACGATCGTATCACCGCTGCCAGTAATGAATTTTCTCATGTTGTGGTGGGGTCCACCATTACCATTGCCAATACCGTCAACAACAACGGTACATTTACGGTAACAGGCGTTGACGCCGGCGGCACATGGGTAGAGGTGGGGCCGGGGCTCCTAACGAACGAAGGCACGGCTGATTTTACCCACACTGGCACGGGCACTGTATCGTTCACCGATAACGCCCCGGCTTTGGACACAATTTCCGACGTTGCCGGAACCTTTTCCAGACTTACGCCAGGCGCGACCATTACCATATCTGGAAGCACCGGAGACCCATTAAACAATGGCGTATACACCATCGCCAGCGTCTCTGGCGATGGCTCAACCATTACAGTAAACGAAAACGTAAATTCTACTCAGGCGTTAGATGCTGGAACCGTATTGGTTACCGCGCCAATTGGGACAGAATTTTTTACCCATACCAATACTGTTTTCGACCACACCAGCGCGAATACAGTATCGTTCACCAATAATGTGTTCCCTGTGTTGGACACAATTTCCGATGCTATCGGAACCTTTTCCGGACTTGCGCCAGGAACAAGCATTACCGTATCTGGAAGCACTGACCCAGCAAACGATGGCGTATACACCATCGCCAGCGTATCTGGCGATGGATCAACCATTACCGTAAACGAAAACATAAATTCTACTCAGCTGTTAGATGCCGGCACAGTATCGGTGCGACAGGGCACGGTATCGTTCACCGATAATGTGCTCCCTGCGTTGGACACAATTTCCGATGCCCCCGGAACCTTTTCCGGGCTTACGGCCGGAATGAGCATTGACGTATCTGGT
>JAOUJU010000369.1 GCA_029883045.1 Rhodospirillaceae bacterium | reverse complement strand
ATACGGTCGATTTTCAGCCCAACTATGATGACAGCTCCAAAGAACCCAAGGTTCTGCCTTCGCGCATCCCCAATTTATTGGTAAATGGCGCTGGCGGCATTGCTGTTGGTATGGCGACCAATATACCGCCGCATAATTTGGGTGAGGTCATAGACGCAATTTTCGCCCTAATTGATGATCCTGAAATCGATATCAACGGGCTGATGGAACATATGCTGGCCCCTGACTTTCCCACCGGTGGCATTATTCTTGGCCGTTCGGGTGTGGTGTCGGGTTTTCACACCGGGCGCGGTTCGGTGGTTATGCGCGGGCGAACAAACATTGAAATCTCGGCCAAGGGGCGCGAGGCCATAATCGTTACCGAAATTCCCTATCAGGTGAACAAGGCCCGCATGGTCGAAAATATGGCCGAATGCGCGCGCGATAAACGCATCGAAGGCATTTCCGATATTCGCGATGAATCAGATCGCAACGGTGTGCGCGTGGTTATCGAAGTTAAAAAAGATGCCATGGCTGAGGTTGTGTTGAACCAGTTGTTCAAGTTCACCCCGCTGCAAACATCGTTTGGCGTAAATATGTTGGCGCTTAACGGTGGTCGCCCAGAACTAATGAACCTGAAGGAAATACTTCAGGCGTTTATTACGTTCCGTGAAGAGGTAATTCGCAGGCGGACAATTTTTGAACTGGCGAAAGCCCGTGACAAAGCCCATTTGTTGGTTGGTTTGGCAATTGCGGTTGCCAACATTGATGATGTTATTGCCCTTATCCGCAAGGCACCAGACCCCGGCACCGCACGCGAACAATTAATGGCCAAACCATGGCCCGCCGAAGATGTGCGTGCATTAATTGAACTAATTGACGAGCCTGGTCGTAGCGTAGTTAAGGGCAAATATAATCTTTCCGAAGCCCAAGCGCGCGCCATACTTGAACTGCGCTTGCATCGCTTAACCGGGCTAGAGCGTGACAAAATTGGTGGCGATTTGGCGGTGCTAGGCGATGAAATAAAAGTCCATCTGGAAATACTTGGTTCACGCGAAAAGCTGTTTGGTATTTTGCGCCAAGAATTAAAAGACATGAAAGACCAGTTCGCTACTCCACGGCGAACAACCATCGAAGAAAATGAATTCGAACACGATATCGAAGACCTGATCCAGCGCGAAGACATGGTGGTAACCGTTACTAACACCGGATATATCAAACGCGTTCCGTTATCTAGCTATCGCGCCCAGCGCCGTGGCGGTAAGGGCCGCTCAGGGATGAGTACCCGTGATGAAGATTTCGTTTCACAGGTGTTTGTGGTCAATACTCACACGCCTGTTTTGTTTTTTTCAAGCACCGGCATTTCTTACAAGATGAAGGTATATAAGTTGCCATTGGGCAGCCCGACCGCGCGCGGTCAGGCCATGATAAATATTTTGCCAATAGCACAAGGTGAAACAATCACAACCCTGATGCCGATGCCCGAAGATGAAAAAACATGGAAAGACATGTTTGTTATTTTTGCAACTGCCAGCGGTAATATTAGACGTAATAGATTATCTGATTTTGAATCAATAAAAGCTAATGGCAAAATTGCCATGAAACTAAATGATGGTGATCGCCTTATTAGCGTTCAGGTGGCAACCGAAGATGACGATGTTTTGTTGGCCGCTAGCGGGGGAAAATCAATCCGCTTTCCGGTTTCCGATGTTCGGGTGTTTTCAGGGCGAACCTCAACCGGGGTGCGCGGCATAAAATTAAAAGACAAAGACGAAGTCATTTCCATGTCTATTGTTCGCCATGTTGATTTTGAAACCGAAGAACGCGATAGCTACCTGAAAGTGCAAAGCGCACGCAGGCGCATGGCCCGCGGCGAAAGCGACGATGAATTGGTTACCGACCCGACAAAACTTGGCCTAACTGTCGAGCGTTTTGCCGAGATGGAAAATATGGAAGAATTCATTCTGACCATTACTGTAAACGGTTACGGCAAACGGACATCTGCTTACGAATACCGCATTGCCGGACGTGGCGGGCAGGGCATAACCAATATTGAAACATCAAAACGTAATGGCAATGTTATTGCCTCGTTCTCGGTAGCCAACGCCGATCATCTGGTTATGGTAAC
>JAOUJU010000370.1 GCA_029883045.1 Rhodospirillaceae bacterium | reverse complement strand
TCCGGTAATGCCAATGCCTTTACCGGCATAAAGGGCGAAAAATCGGTTGAAGCCATAATCAATGCTGTTGGGCAAACCCTTGGCTGTGCCAGTGGCGAGGTATTTAGCGCCTCAACCGGCGTTATCGGCCAACCGCTTGATGACAGCAAAGTAACAGCGGCGCTGGCAGAATTAAAAAACAACCTTGCATCCGGTTCTGATGCATGGGAAGGGGCCGCACGCGCCATAATGACCACCGACACATTCGCCAAGGGCGCAACCGCCACGGCTAAAATTGGCGACAAAACCGTAACCATTAACGCCATCGCCAAGGGTTCGGGCATGATAGCGCCAGACATGGCAACCATGCTTTCGTTTGTGGTAACAGATGCCAATATTGAGGCAAACGTAATGCAGCAAATGTTGGACGAGCTTAACCAGAAAAGTTTTAATTAAATTACGGTCGATAGCGATACCTCAACCAGCGATACCTTGTTGATGTTTGCAACTGGTACCGCCGCAAACGATGCGTCTGCCCCGTTGGATGATTTCCGTGCGGCACTTGGTAATTTATTGTTAGACCTCGCCCAACAGGTAGTGCGTGACGGCGAGGGGGCAACCAAATTCATAGCTATTAATGTTAGCGGTGCCGAAAACGACATGGCGGCAAAACGCATTGGTATGTCCATTGCTAATTCACCCTTGGTTAAAACCGCCATTGCCGCAGCCGATGCCAACTGGGGGCGCATTGTAATGGCGGTGGGCAAATCGGGCGAAGCCGCAGACCGCGACAAGTTAGATATTTCAATTGGCGGGATTAAGGTCACGGCCGAAGGATCGGCTGTTCCTAATTATGATGAAACCCCGGTGGCCAAACATATGCAGGGGCAAAATATTGATATCAGTGTTGATATCGGTATTGGCAACGGCTGCTGGACCGTTTGGACCTGCGATCTTACTCACGGATATATTTCAATTAATGCCGATTACAGAAACCGGACCTGATAAAGGCTGCCTTGGTGCGGCCCCCACCCGCCCCGCGGGTGCGCTGCAGACCGTTTTGGTTAGCGCGGTAGCGTTGGTTGACGGTGATGGCCGGGTTTTATTGGGCCAGCGCGCAATGGATAAACACATGGGTGGTATGTGGGAATTTCCCGGTGGCAAGGTGCACGTGGGTGAAACCCCGGAAATGGCCTTGGTGCGTGAATGCACCGAAGAACTGGGCATAGATATTTCCGAAAGCTGCCTTGCACCCTTTACCTTTGCTAGCCATTTTTACGAAGAATTCCATTTGTTTATGCCGCTTTATATTTGCCGGGTATGGCAGGGCCAAGTACGCGGCGTTGAGGGCCAAGCCTTAAAATGGGTGCGCCCCAACGATATGGCTGGCATTGAAATGCCCCCGGCTGATCGCCCATTGGTAGCTATGTTGCAAGACTTGTTGTAATATTTAACCATGACAGAAAAATTGGTAACCGCCTGCGTAATTGTAATCGGAAACGAGGTTCTTTCCGGGCGCACGGTTGATGCCAATATCAATTTTCTTGCAATTGGGCTTAATGCGCAGGGCATCCGCCTAAAAGAAGCGCGCGTCATTCCCGATGATGAAAGCACAATTGCCGACAATATAAACGAAGCCCGAAAAAAACATAATTATGTGTTTACCACCGGCGGTATTGGTTCCACCCATGACGATATTACCGCTAAATCCGTAGCTACCGCGTTTGGTGTTGCCCTTGTTCGCAACGCTGAAGCAGAAGAAATTATTCGTAAACATTATTCGGCCGATTTAAATGAAGCGCGCCTTTCCATGGCCGATATGCCAGATGGGGCCGAACTAATTGATAACCCGGTTTCCAAGGCCCCCGGCTTTAAAATAGAAAATGTTTATGTGATGGCGGGCGTGCCATCCATAACGCGGGCCATGTTTGATGGGTTTAAAAATACTTTGGCCGGTGGCCGGGTATTAAAAAGCCGTACCATTAATACTGATTTGACCGAAGGGTTAATTGCTGCCCACCTTGGTCGCGTTCAAGATGCCCACGGGGACGTGGAAATTGGCTCATATCCGTTTTTTCGTATTGGTAAATTTGGGGTCAATCTTGTGGTCAGGGGGGTCGATGATGAC
>JAOUJU010000367.1 GCA_029883045.1 Rhodospirillaceae bacterium | reverse complement strand
GCTCTCTGTTGAGGGTGCGTTTGACCGCGTCACAGATGAAATTTCAGATAAATCCCCAACCCTAGCGCAGGAATTTGGCATAACCTCAGCCGAGCTTGCCTATTTAGGCGACCGCCACAAAGCCTATATTAATTTCTCTGATCGCACTGGATTGCCATCGGTAAAATCACTTGCCACCACGTTGGTTCAATCGGAAAAATACGGAACACCCGTTGGTCAGGCGCTGAAGGTTTTATCTAAGGAACGACGCGAAGAACGTATGGCCGCAGCAGAAAAGAAAGGCGCTGCTTTGCCTGCGCAGCTTACCGTGCCTATGATCCTTTTCTTCTTGCCACCGCTATTTATGGTGGTTATCGGACCGGCAATCATTAGTCTTTAAATTACCCCGCCGCTACTAATCAATAACCAGCATTAGCCTAAGCATATCAAGCCACCCTTCTGGCAATAATGCCATGCGCGGCATTACGGCTATGGCCCCGGCTACAATTGCAAGACCATATGGAACGGCCTTGTCTTTTTCAAACATTCTTGGGGCTAATTTAACAACCCAATCGGGCCACAAGCCAAGCCCTCTTCTAAGGATCACCGCAATAAGCGCAACAACGCCGCCAAGAAGCATTACTGCAATTGAATAGTATGCGCTCAAAGGCCACCCCATCCAAAGCGCAATAGCCGCATAAAGCTTTGCATCGCCGCCACCAAACCAACCCAATGAAAAAAGAATAAACCCCACCACCAATGCCACAACACCAACACCAAGACTTATGAGCAAGTTTTCCAAAGACATCCCGGACGCAAAGCCAGCAACAAGGAAATTAGCTAATAAAAACAATGATATCCAGTTAGGTATGCGCAATGTTTTGGCATCGCTGTGCGCAGCAATAAGCATAAAAACAATAAATAAAATAAATGAAATATTGTGAATAAAGACCATTATGTATTGCGCCATTTATATACCAAACGATTATGCGTTTTGGATTTTGCTATAATATAATATAAAAAAACAGCCCCCCAAGTATTCCTGAAGGGCTGTTTTTATTTACCAGCCTTTTAAAACACAAAGGCAGAAAGTATAAATAATTATACTTATTTCTTAAGTTCGGTACTAATGTCCGTAAACTTATTCTTCAAATCGTTGCCCACTAGGCTAAGTGCGCCGATTAGAACAACAGCAATAAGTGCGGCAATTAGGCCATATTCAATTGCTGTGGCGCCAGATTCATCGTTCTTGAAGCGGGCGATGTGATTGTAAAAACGTTTCATAATATAAACTCCTACTTGTAATCCAAGGCCAGATTTTGAATTTAACCGGATAAACTATGACCAAAATAATGACAGAGATTGACCCATCATTATATTCAAGTCAAGGCTATGTATGCATTTAACCTTATATTCCAATAGATTAAAAAACTATTGCTTTTTTTGCACACATCCGGCGACCAACTTTACCACTACTTGAAAAACGTATTTTTCAGTGCTGCGGCATAAAAATGGATAAAAAAACTTAGGAAAACCCTATGTTTTTACCATTTCATAGAATCTATCTTATCAGTCCTATTTTCTAGGCTATATGATGCCCATCACAGGTTCAAAAGCAACTGAAGACGGTCATGATCCTTTATTATCAATGACTTATGCTTTCTTCCGACAATCCCTTCTCTGGCCAGATGCCCAATTGCCATGGCCACATCCTCTCTGGATGTCCCGGACCAACTGGCTATTTCCTCGTGTTTTGGCAGAAAATGTATCAGCCACGTACCATCGCCTTGCGGATTTGGTTCTGACATGCGGATTAGCTCATAATAGACCCTTTGGTGGGGTGTCATGGTGCTAAGTGCCGTGATACGGGTATTTAATGTGCGAATAAGTGCAGCAAAACGCTTAAGCAACATAATCGCAATACCTGGAACATCCATTAGCAGACGGCGAAAATCGCTACTGCTTAGCGTCGCCATCACCGTTGGCTCTAATGCGGTAACTCGCGCTGAACGCTTTGATTTATCCATGGCCGAAAGCTCGCCAAAGCTGGCGCCGGGCCCAAGTTCAGCTAAGGCAATTTCCTGATCATCTGCAAGAAAATCCATAACCTTGACCTTGCCGCTTATAATA
>JAOUJU010000366.1 GCA_029883045.1 Rhodospirillaceae bacterium | reverse complement strand
CATGTGGCGCTGGCGCAAACCCGCAAATTTGATGGCCGCCAGATACGTGATTTGTTCCCGGCAGAATTAGCGCAAATTGCCGGGCGTGCCGGGCGACACATGAATGATGGAACGTTCGGGACAACGGCAGAAATAACCGGACTTTCACCAATGGTAGCCGAAGCCATAACCAACCATGCGTTCAAACCTTTAAAAAAGATTTTCTGGCGCAATTCAAATCTTGATTTTTCCTCGCTTGATGCACTGGCTCAAAGCCTTAATCAGGGGCCCGACATGGGCGCCGATGTTCTTGTTCGTGCCCGCGAAGCCGATGATGAAATGGTTTTATCACGCCTAATGGCTGAAGCCGACATAAAAGATATGGCGGCGGGAAAAGAAAATGTCAATTTGTTATGGGATGTCTGCCGCATTCCCGATTTTCGCCGCGTTGCACAGGATGAACACACAAACCTGCTAGGGCGCATTTACAAACATATTTTAGGCGCCGGGCGTATACCTGATGATTGGCTAGCGGAACGGATTAAACGGGTAGAGCGCATTGATGGCGATATTGATACCTTGATGGCAAGAATAGCTTTTGTCCGGACATGGACATTTATTTCGCATCAGACCGGCTGGGTTGATGATGGCGTTCACTGGCAAGAAAAAACCCGCTCAATCGAAGACGCCCTTTCCGATGCATTGCATGAAAAGCTAACCCAAAGATTTGTTGATGTTAGAACCAGCAAGCTGGCGCTTAGCCTGCAAGGCGGTGAACCGTTATCGGTGGCAATTGACGATGGTGGCGAGCTAGAGGTCGAAGGCCATGTTTTGGGCAAACTTTCAGGTTTTCGTTTTGTTGCCGAAAAAAGCGATAACCCACTAGCGGCCAAGGTGCTGGACCACGCCGCGACAAAAGCATTACGCGCGCGCATTGTTGAACGGGTTAAAATACTTTCCAATGAATTAGACGGCGCTTTTTCATTTGACGAACACGGTCAAATATTTTGGCGCGGTGATGTGGTCGCAAAAATGATAAAGGGCGCAGACATGCTTCGCCCCGATGTTCGGGTGCTGGCCAGTGACCAGTTGCAAACAGAAGACCGTGAAATAATAGAAAACCGTTTAAAACTATGGCTTGGCAATTTAATTCGCGATCGATTGGGTCTTTTGCAGGCCGCCGAAACGGCACCATTAAAAGGGGCTGCCCGCGGGTTGGTTTTTCGTTTGGGCGAAAGCCTAGGCGCGCTTCCGCGCTTTGAAGCCGACAACGAAATAAAGGGGTTAGAGCGCGAAGACCGCAGAGCGCTTAGGAAACTGGGCATAAAAATTGGCCGTCATTTGCTTTATATCCCTGCCCTGTTGCGCCCGGCACAGGTTGAATTAAGCGTCTTGCTATGGGCTATCCATGCAGGCGAAACCCCGCTACCGCCACCGCCGCCGGGCCGGGTATCGCTTAGGCGTGAAAGCCACCAACCCGAAGGCTGGCTAAGGGCGGCAGGCTTTCGCCCGGCAGGCGCATTGTTTGTGCGCGCAGATATTTTAGAGCGCATTAGCGAATTGGCGTGGAACAAAATTGTCAAAGGACCGTTTGAAGCAAACGAAGAATTTCTTTCGCTTTTGGGATGCGGCAATGATGATATTGGCGGTGTAATGCGCGCGGTCGGGTTTAGCCCTGACAAAAACGGAAAGTACGTTTTAAAAAGCAGGGGCAAAGGTGCTGGCAAAGGCAAAAATAAACCCAAACAGGCAAAAAAGCCCACGGATAAAAAACCACTGCGCAAAACCAAACCCGCAGACAAACAAAAAATTGACCCCAATTCACCATTTGCCAAACTTAAACAATTGAAGCTTGGCAAATAATTTATACTGATAGCATGGTCAAAAATTATGGCCAAAAAATTATGAATAGCATTCGTTTGGATAAATGGCTTTGGTACGCACGGTTTTTCAAAAGCCGTACGCTGGCCGGGCGTTTTTGTAATGAGGGTAAAATAAGACTTAACCAACAACCAGTATCCAAGGCCAATACCAATTTAAAAATAAATGATGTCCTGACGTTTAATTTAAATAACCGGGTAAGAATAATAAAAATTGAAAACCTTGGAACCCGTCGTGGCCCGGCGGTGGAAGCCGCAACA
>JAOUJU010000365.1 GCA_029883045.1 Rhodospirillaceae bacterium | reverse complement strand
TATTCAAGATGCACAGTTAGCAGCAATTGCATTTATTGTTTTTCCTCTTGCGGTTTTACCGATTGTAAAAATTGGCCGTAAAATGCGCCGGGTCACCACCACCTTTCAAGAAGAAACCGGAATGTTCACTACACTTCTGGAGCAAACCTTTCAGGGTATCCGGGTTGTAAAAGCCTATTCAATGGAACCGTACGAACAAAAACGTATTAGCGAGCTAATAGATAAACTGTTCAGAACATTTTTAAAATCTAACCGTGCGCGCGCGCTTAACAGCCCCATCATGGAAACCCTAGGTGGTGTGGCCATAACATTAGTTATTGTTTATGGCGGTGAAAGGGTAATTAGCGGCGAAATGGATGCGGGGTCATTTTTTTCATTCATTACCGCGTTGCTGTTGGCGTATGAACCGATGAAACGCCTTGCCAACCTAAACGCAACAGTACAAGAAGGGCTTGCTGGGGCTGATCGCACATTTAGCCTGCTTGATCGTAACGCATTAATTAACAACGCCGCGCAAGCAAAAAACCTTGAGCCCCGTGGTGGTGAAATAAGATTTGAAAATGTTTCATTTTCCTATCCTCGCAATGAGGCAACCGAAGCCAGATCAACTGAATTGGCCCTAAAAAATATTTCAATTGTTGTTCCCGCTGGAAAAACTGTTGCGCTGGTTGGGGCATCGGGTGCGGGGAAATCCACCGTTATGAACCTAGTGCCGCGGTTTTACGAAGTAAGCGACGGTGCTGTAATGGTCGATGGACAAGATGTACGTAACCTAACCATTAAATCGTTGCGCAGTGCGATGGCATTGGTAAGCCAAGAGGTTACGCTTTTTGATGACACGGTTCGTGCTAACATTGCCTATGGCCGCGAGGGCGCATCCGCAGATGAAATTATTGAAGCAGCGCGCGGTGCATCGGCACTTGATTTCATTAACGAACTTCCCGAAGGATTTGATACCGAAGTTGGTGAACACGGGGTTAAGCTTTCCGGTGGGCAGCGTCAACGTTTAGCCATAGCGCGGGCAATGTTAAAAAATGCACCTATCCTTTTGCTTGATGAGGCTACATCGGCGCTCGATACCGAATCAGAGCGCAACGTGCAAAACGCCCTTGATATATTAATGAAAAACCGAACAACGCTGGTTATTGCCCACAGACTATCAACCGTTGTTAATGCCGACGTCATTTATGTTATGGATGGCGGGCGGGTGATAGAACAAGGTAGCCATGCAGAGCTTATTAAAAAGGGCGGAACGTATTCGACCCTTTATCATTTGCAATTTGAAGACGACGGTGGAAATAACCACCAGTGAACGCGGGGCACGGTCTTAAGTGAAGCTTTACAAAAAAATTCTTAACCAGACATGGGCGCAAAACATAGTGTCCATGCTTGGTGCTGGGTATCTGCGCTTAGTGCAAATAACCGGGCGTTGGGAAGTTCGCGATTGGCAAACCATGCAAGCCCTAATAGATGAAAACAGACCAATAATTCTTTGTTTCTGGCATTCACGCCTGATTGCCAATGCCTTTGGTTGGAAAAGTGATAAGCCCCTGCATCAATTAAGCACGCCCCACCGCGACGGAAAAATTGCCGCTGCAACCTATAACCGCCTTGGGGTTAAAACCATTTGGGGTTCAACCTCTAAAGGTGGCTCAGAAGCGGTGCGCGCCATGTTAAAAGTTCTTAAACATGGTGGAATTATTTCTATAACCCCCGATGGCCCCCGTGGCCCCCGCCAGCGGATGCAAAAAAGTGCCATCGATATTGCGCGCATGTCAGGTGCGGTTTTAGTGCCTGTATCTAATTCAATGTCGCCTTTTAAAATGCTTGGAACTTGGGACCGGATGATAGTTCCGCTGCCTTTTGCCAAAGGTATCTTTGCTGTTGGTCAACCAGTTGAAGTGCCCCGCGATGCATCCCCTGAACAGCTAGAAGAAATTCGCAATACCATGGAACAAACCCTTAACCAGATGACGCAAAGGCTAGACAAAGAAACTGGTATAATTACCCCTGAGCCTGCGCCACTTGATAAGGGAACGATATGATTCTTTCATTTTACCGTATGCTTACAACCCTTGGCGCGCCGTTAATTGCACTTTACCTTTCGCGTCGTCTTAAAAAAG
>JAOUJU010000364.1 GCA_029883045.1 Rhodospirillaceae bacterium | reverse complement strand
ATGGTCTTGATAAAAACGAACACGGTGTTATCGCGGTTTATGACCTTGGTGGTGGTACCTTTGACGTTTCAATTCTTGAAATTGGCGACGGCGTATTTGAAGTTAAATCAACCAATGGCGATACATTCCTTGGTGGTGAAGATTTTGATGCCCGCATAATTGATTTCTTGGCAGATGAATTTAAAAAAGAACAGGGCATTGACCTGCGTTCTGACAAACTTGCCCTGCAGCGTTTAAAAGAAGCAGCAGAAAAAGCAAAAATCGAACTTTCATCGGCGACCCAAACAGATGTAAATCTGCCATTCATTACGGCTGATGCGTCAGGGCCAAAACATCTTAATGTTAAAATGACCCGCGCTAAACTTGAAAGCATTGTTGGCGAACTTATTAAACGTACAATCGATCCATGCAAAGCTGCATTGAAAGATGCCGGCGTTAAAGCATCTGACATCAAGGAAGTAATTCTTGTTGGCGGTATGACCCGCATGCCCAAAGTTATCGAAACGGTAAAAGAATTTTTTGGCCGCGAACCACACAAGGGCGTTAACCCGGATGAAGTTGTTGCCATCGGTGCTGCCATTCAAGGCGGTGTACTAAAGGGCGAAGTCAAAGACGTTTTGTTGCTTGATGTAACGCCATTGTCCCTTGGTATTGAAACCTTGGGCGGGGTGTTCACCCGGTTAATTGATCGCAACACCACAATTCCAACACGTAAATCACAGGTGTTTTCAACTGCCGAAGATAATCAAACAGCCGTTACCATTCGGGTGTTCCAGGGCGAACGCGAAATGGCGATGGACAATAAAATCCTCGGTCAGTTTGATTTGGTCGGTATTCCACCAGCACCACGCGGTGTTCCACAAATCGAAGTTACCTTTGATATTGACGCCAACGGTATTGTAAATGTATCGGCCAAGGACAAGGCAACCGGCAAGGAACAGCAAGTTTCAATTCAGGCTTCGGGCGGTTTGGCCGACGATGACATTGAACGCATGGTCAAGGAAGCAGAAGAACACGCATCCGAAGACAAAGCCAAACGCGAACTGGTTGATGCTAAAAACCATGGCGAAGCATTGGTTCACAGCTCGGAAAAGAACGTTGAAGAATTTGGCGACAAGGTTTCAGAAGAAGAAAAAACCGCCATCGTTGAGGCCATCAGCGTATTGAAAGAAGCGATGGAGGCCGAAGATGCCACCGCTGAAACCATAAAAGAAAAAACCGATGCCCTTATGCAGGCTTCAATGAAGCTTGGCGAAGCTATGTATAAAGCTAGCCAAGAAGAAGCAGCAGCAGCCGAAGGTGACGCGGCGAACGAAGGTGGCGATCAGTCCGGCGAAAATGCCAAGGTTGTTGATGCCGACTTTGAAGAAGTTGATCCCGGCGAAGGGGATGCAGATAAAAAATAAACATCATTTTTGGTAGTTTGTTTTTTTAAGATACCATCTTGATAAATCCGGCAGGCTTTTTAAGGCCTGTCGGATTTGCCGGATTTAAAGAGTAGGGCTGGGGTTATGTCAAAGCAGGATTATTACGAACTTTTGGGAATCTCAAAAGGCGATAGCGCTGATGAGATAAAAAAAGCTTATCGTAAACTTGCGATGAAATATCACCCTGATCGCAACCCCGACGATAAAGCGGCAGAACAAAAATTTAAAGACATCAACGAAGCATACGAAATTTTAAAAGACGATCAAAAGCGTGCGGCTTACGATCAGTTTGGTCATGGCGCGTTTGAACAGGGCGGCCCCGGCGGCGGTTTTGGCGGCGGCGGTTTCGAAGGTTTTTCTGGCGGTGGTTTTGCCGACATTTTCGAAGAAATGTTCGGCGGTTTTGGTGGCCAGCAACGCGGGCATGGTGGTCAGGGCCAAGGGCAAAATCGTGGCTCGGACTTGCGCTTTAATATGACCATTACTTTAGAAGAAGCATTTAATGGAAAAAAATCTGACGTTCGTGTTCCCACTTCGGTTGAATGCGATACCTGTCATGGTTCGGGGGCAGCACCGGGGACCGAGCCGGTAAATTGCGTAACGTGCCATGGGCACGGTGTTGTTCGCGGTCGCCAAGGCCCGTTCACGGTGGAGCGCACCTGCCCATCGTGCCATGGCCAAGGCAAAGTAATAAAAGAA
>JAOUJU010000363.1 GCA_029883045.1 Rhodospirillaceae bacterium | reverse complement strand
AGCCTGAGTGCCGGGTTTTGCAGCACCGCTGGGTCAAGGTTTTTGGCCGCCATATGGGCCTGTTCGCCATTTTCTGGGTCCCCGCCTGCATCTAGCACGGCAAAGCCCACGCCGCGATACAAAAGCCCGGTATCGAGCTTAGCCAAGCCCAATTCCTGGGCTAAGCGCTTGGCCACGGTACCCTTACCGGCCGCTGCGGGGCCATCGATTGCTATTACAATTCCCAAAATTTTATCCTTTTTCTGCTAACTCAGAGCGCTTTTATATTCGCCCCAAGGCCATTCATCAATTCAACAAAACCGGGAAAGCTTGTTTCAATTGGAGCGCCATCATCTATAGAAACAGGGTTTTTTGCCCCCATCCCCAAAACCAAAAATGCCATGGCAATGCGGTGATCAAGGTGAGTTTCAACCAAACCCTGACCTGGAACAAAGCCATCACCACAGCCATCAATTTCCATCCAGTCTGAGCCCGAGCGCACCACCACGCCAGCTGCTTTCAAGCCCGCTTCAACCGCGGCCAAGCGGTCGCTTTCTTTTACCCGCAATTCGCCGACGCCTTCAAATCGGGTGGTTCCCGTGGCAAAAGCTGCCCCGACTGCTAAAACTGGGTATTCATCAATCATCGATGGGGCGCGAGAACTGGGAACAACAATACCTTTTAAGGGGCTTTGCCTAACCACAATGTCGCCCACTTCTTCGCCAGCGTGAACGTGGTGATTTATTATTTTTATATTGGCGCCCATTTCCTTGAGGCTATCAATAATACCGGTACGCAACGGGTTAAGGCCAATATTTTTAAGGGTAATTTGTGACCCCGCCACCACAAGGGCTGCAACCATAGGGAATGCTGCTGACGAAATATCGCCGGGTACGGTTATTTCAATCGCGCTTAATTCTGGCTGACCATTTAACGAAATTTCACGTGCGCCATCTGCACGGTTACATATTTTTATTTCCGCCCCAAGGGCAGTTAACATTTTTTCCGTGTGATCGCGCGTTGGGTGAGGCTCAACCACGGTGGTAATTCCGCTTGCTGAAAGCCCTGCCAAAATTATGGCAGATTTTACCTGGGCCGATGCCACCGGCAGATCGTAGCTGATGGGGATAGGCTGGGCCCTGCCCCTGATGGTCAGGGGTAATTGAGCATTATGGTTTTCGCTTTCAAAAACAGCGCCCATTTGTTCTAGCGGTTCCATTACCCGTTTCATCGGCCGGGATGACAGGGATTTATCGCCGATCAAGGTTACGCTTATTTCGTGCCCAGCTATTAGGCCCATTAAAAGTCTAGCTGCGGTGCCAGAATTGCCCATATCAAGTGGGCCATCGGGCTGGGTTAGGCCACCCAGACCAACCCCATTAACAATCCATTGATTATCCATTTTTTTTACGTCAACACCCATGGCCCGCATAGCTGCAGCGGTTGCCAAAACGTCTTCGCCTTCAAGAAGCCCTTGGATTCGCGTTTCACCCACCGCCACAGCGCCCAACATCAGCGCGCGGTGGGATATTGATTTATCCCCCGGGACTAAAGTTGTGCCCGAAAGGGTGCTAGCCATATTGGAAACCAGTTTAGCCATAAGCCTAAAAATCCAAAAAATTCCGTTTATCAAAACACCTTAGGCGGTTTTTTTCGCATCACCGAGGGGTTCAGACCTACATATATTGGTCTCTAGCATGATTGATCCATTTGCGCGAGTGGGGGATTTGTATTTTTCCTTTTGACAGGGGGCTCAGTTCATGGCAATTGGCCTTAAGCTGTTCTTTCGGCAGTTGAAAGATAAACCAATTAAGTGGAGGACCACCCGGTGGGTAAACCTAAGCTAGGCGACAAGCATATATGTGCAAACTGCGATGCCCGTTTTTTCGATCTTGGAAAAACTCCGGCTGTGTGCCCCAAGTGCGCAACCGAGGCAGTAATTGAAAAACCAAAAAAGAAAAAATCACAAAAACTATTGGCCGAAGAAGCTGCCGCAGCAGCAGCTGCGCTAGCCGCAGCAGAAGAGGCAGAAGCAAAAGCGGCACTGGCAAAATTAAAAGCCAAAGCCAAGGTCAAAAATGATGATGATGATTTGGATGATGATCTAGACGATGATTTGGATGATGATCTGGATGATGATCTGGATGATG
>JAOUJU010000362.1 GCA_029883045.1 Rhodospirillaceae bacterium | reverse complement strand
AGAAGACGCGCGCAAGGCGTTGAAAAATGCGCCCGGTGTTTCGGTGGTAGATTTCCGCAAAGACGAAGGTTATGTCACCCCGGTTGAATGTGCGGGTGAAGATGCGGTGTTTGTTTCGCGCCTTAGGGTTGACCCCACGGTAAAACACGGCCTTAGCATGTGGGTGGTTTCAGATAACCTGCGCAAAGGGGCGGCGCTTAATACCGTGCAAATTGCCGAAGCCTTAATCGAAGATTATTTATCTAAATAATGTCGGCGAACATCTAAGGCACGGCAACGGATACACCAACTTTGGATTCTTCCGTCAGCTGGTCATCTGTTTTTAGGTCATAATCGTTTCGTCGCTCTTGGCCCAAAAACGGTTTGTCATGGCGTCTGCGATCGGGCCCGAAATAATGGTCGGTGCGAACAAACGGGCGCGGGTGTTCAATTATGGTTTGAATGCGCTTCATGATGGATTTGGCCGATAATGGCTTGACTAAAAATTCATTGACGCCCGCGTCACGGGCCTCGGTAACCCTGCCTTGTTCGGAATGGGCCGACATCATTATAACCGGCAAAAACGGATCGGGGGTGTCATCACCGGTGCGTATCCAGCGGGTAAGCTCCAGCCCGTCTAACGGCTCCATCAGCCAATCAGCGATAATTATATCAGGCTTGAAATCACCCATTGTCAGGGCGTCCATGGCATCGGCCCCGTCTTTGGCCTCGCGTACTTCAAGGGCGTTAAACTGGTTTAAAACCCGGCGCACAATGGTGCGCATGAATGGGTTGTCATCAACCACAAGGACTTTGATATTCTTCAGGTAATCAGACATTTACAGGCTCTCAACAAAGGCCCCCAGTACGGCCAGAAAACATTATAACATTTGGCGTTAATATTCAGCAAACTTGCAACCGGGCCTTCTAAAGAGCATATTTTAACCAGTAAATTGGTCATCATAACCTTGAAACTAGCCGGAGACCTCCCCCCAAGATGCCAAATACATCCCGCCCCAGAAGAAGCGTACTTTACATGCCCGGCGCCAATGTCCGCGCCCTGGAAAAAGGCCGCACCTTGGCGTGTGACGCCATAATAATGGACTTGGAAGATTCGGTAGCCCCTGATGCTAAAAAACAGGCCCGCAAAAATGTAGCCGAAGCAATAAAAGCGGGCGGTTATGGCAAGCGTGAAGTGGTGGTCAGGGTTAATGCGCTAGATACTACGTGGGGCTATAAAGACATTGTTGCCGCCGCCACTTCAGGGGCGGATGCGATACTTTTGCCCAAAACCGAAAGCGCAAACGCTGTGCGCCAGCTTGAACGCATAATGCTTGAGGCCGGTGCGCCGGAAAGCATGCAAATATGGTGCATGATAGAAACCCCCCGCGGGGTTTTGCGCACCGAACTTATTGCCAGCGCCAGCGCCCGGGTGTCGTGCTTGGTTATGGGCACAGCTGACTTGGCCAAAGATCTTCATGCCCATCATACCCGCGAACGCATCCCAATGGTGATGAGCTTGGGCCATTGTTTAATAGTTGCCCGCGCATATGGACTTTCGATTCTTGACGGGGTTCATCTTGACCTTAGCGATGATGAAGGGTTCGCACAATCATGCCTGCAGGGTGTGGATTTTGGTTTTGATGGAAAAACTTTGATACATCCAAAAACAATAGCCAAAGCCAATGAAATTTTCGGGCCATCCGAAGACGAGGTAAAATGGTCGCTAGATATAATTACCGCGTTTAATGAGGCACGCAGCAAGGGAGAGGGGGTTGTTGTAATAGATGGAAAACTGGTTGAAAATCTTCATATTGTAGAGGCCCAAAGGATAGTTAAAATGGCTGAGCGGATAAAAGAACTACAAGCAGATATAGCTGATTGATATTCAAATGGAAATTTTTATAAGCGACAAAGCATCTAAGGGAAATTTTTTTGAGGATTTTCGCCTTGGGCAAAAGATTGTTCATGCCACACCGCGCACGCTGACCGAGGGCGATGTTTCGCTTTACACAGCACTTTATGGCTCGCGATTTGCTTTTAATTCATCAGATACCTTTGCCATGAACCTTGGCTTTGAAGGCGCACCTGTGGATGATTTTTTGGTGTTTCATATAATTTTTGGACGCAGCGTCAGCGATGTTTCATTGAAC
>JAOUJU010000361.1 GCA_029883045.1 Rhodospirillaceae bacterium | reverse complement strand
TTCCCGCTAAAAAGGCGCGAACAACAAAATCATCCATCATGGTTGTGGCCTTTTTCATGTGTAGCGTCGGGCGTATTGCCGTGAACATCGCCGTGAACATCATGATGATGATCGTGGTGATGGGGATAAAGCGCAATTGAATTGGCGACTTGTTCACCAAACATTTCGACAAATTCCGGATGCCTACTTACGGCTTCGGGGTGGCCTTCGCAGCAAACATGGCGGTTCAAGCAAATTACCCTATCGGTTTCAGCCATAACTACGTGTAGATCGTGTGACACCATCAAAACACCGACGCCGCGATTATTTTTAATTTTTCTTATTAACCGATAAAGCTCGGCCTGACCTGTTATATCAACCCCTTGCACTGGTTCATCCAAAACCAGAAAATCGGGGTCGCGCAATAACGCGCGCGCTAACATTACGCGCTGCATTTCACCACCTGAAATATTTTGCATCTGTGAGGTTGAAATATGGCTTATGTTTACTTCTTCCAGCGTATTTTTTCTGCGTCCATGACCAGTAAGAAATGATGGTACGCCCAATTCCAGAAAACGGTTAACCGTCATTGGCATTGTCGGATCAATATTAAGCTTTTGCGGCATGTAACCAATTTTTAAACCCGGACGACGATAAATTTTTCCGCTATCAGGGCGAATAAGCCCCAGCATGGCCCTTATCAATGTTGTTTTACCCGCGCCATTGGGCCCGACAATGGTTACAACTTCGCCCTTAGCTATGCTAACGGTTGCGCCTTGCAAAATTTCGTTGTTGTTTATTTTAACCCTTACATCAACTGCTGATGCCAAAAGATCGGGTGTGGTTTTATTATCCATTTACAGCCTTACTTTTATTTTTCTTTGGTTGCTTGGTGCAGCTTGGGCACAACCCCTCAACCTCGACCATTGGGTTCTCAAGAGTGAAGCCAGCACCAACCGCGCTATTAACAAGCGCTTTGTTTATGGATGCATCATGCAATTCGGCAGCGCGCCCACAAGACCGACATATAAGAAATTGCCCTTCATGGGTCTCGCCCGGATGGGCACAGCCAACATATGCGTTAAGGCGCTCAATTCTATGGATTAGGCCAAGGCTTAAAAGAAATTCAAGCGCGCGGTAAACGGTTGGCGGTTCGGCACCTGGGCGTATTTTTCTCAGGTCTTGTAAAATATCATAAGCACCCAATGGCTTGTGCCCTTGCCACACTAATTTAAGAACCGTTCGCCTAAGCGGGGTAAGCCTTGCCCCGGTTTGCAAACAAAGGTTTTCAGCATCGCTAATTGCGCTTGATACACACACACCGTGATTATGTCCACGCTCAGGAAACACCCCGCATCCGGGTTTTTTGCACTTTCTGGAAATAGCTGCACTTTTCATATCGCGCCATATTGCCTAAACTGGATAAAATGTTATGTTATAACATAATTCATTTATTACAGGAAACCCAAAACAAATTGAAAAAAACATCCTTCCCCAAGGCATTTTTTGTGAGCTTGCTAACGGTGTTTGGCGGATTTACCCCAAATGGCGCCATGGCTGGATCAATTGATGTGGTTTCATCAATCCGCCCACTTCATGCGCTTGTTCTGGCGGTTGCTGACGGTGTATTTACGCCCAAGCTTTTAATTTCAGAGCGCGTTTCGGCACATAATTTTACCCTAAAGGCATCTGATGCAAAGAAAATTGAAAAATCTGACATAATATTTTGGATTGGCCCCGAGTTAGAAAGGTCGCTGGAAAAACCAATTGCAATCCTTGGCGCAAATGCTCGGGTAGTATCAATTATGAACGATCCAACAATCTCACTAATTCCATACAATAACCCCGATAACGATCACAAAGATGAAGGTGGTCATAAACAACAAAATGATCCGCATATATGGCTTTCAAGTGAAAATGCAATCGCCATGGTGGGTATAATTGAAAAAACCCTTATACAGGCTGACCCAGCCAATGGTGCGGTTTACGCAAAGAACGCAAAGACTGCAAAAAATAGAATAAAAACCCTGAAGCGTCAGGTTGATAAATTTATACAACCAATTAAAAGCATTCCCTTTGTCATACAGCATGACGGGTTTTCCTATTTGGTGAAGGAACTGGGGCTAAATCAGCGTGGATATATAACAAACATCAAA
>JAOUJU010000360.1 GCA_029883045.1 Rhodospirillaceae bacterium | reverse complement strand
TTAATAAAAAACAAAGTTGGTTATATTTAGATAGAGAGAGAAAAATGGCTACACAGACACTTGATACAAAAGGCATGAACTGCCCACTACCAATCCTTAAAACCAAAAAGGCAATTAAGGGTCTGAGCGCAGGAGATACCCTTGAGGTTCTTTCGACCGATCCAGGTTCGGTAAAAGATTTTGAAGCTTTTTGCAAATCAACCGGCAACAAGCTTATGGAAAGCAGTGAAGATGGGGGTGTTTTTCGTTACATAATTGAAAAACCCTGATGTCTTTCGCATTTTTTTAAAGACCCGGTTAGGCGCAGATGTGCTTGCCGGGTTTTTTTAAATCCTAATTGGACTTAAAAAATGAATCGCTTTTATCTGCTTGCTTTTGTTTTTACGTTTGTTTCAGCCGCGCCGATTAAAGCAAGCGCCGCAGAGCTTTTGTATTTTTATTCAGATGCCTGTAATTATTGTGAACAGTGGGACGAAGAGGTTGGGTCTATCTATGGAAAAACCCAAGAAAGCAAAATACTTAAGCTTCGCCCGGTAGATATTCACGCCGAAATTCCAAGCGATATCGAACACATAAAAGGAATAGTTTACACCCCGACATTCGTCGCCATTGATGGCAAGCGCGAGATAGGCCGGATTGTGGGGTATGGGGGGGATATATTTTTTTGGCAGCACATTGAGGTTCTAATCAATGATATGAAAAAGGCAAAATCCAATATTATACCGCCTTGCCCGGATAACGGAAACTCAAACAAGCATCTATCTTGTTGATATATATAAATCATTTAAATTTTATAGGCTAAAATATTCCAAAGTTCATAACGCTTTGGAGAGACTGGGGCTTGGCTGGTTGCACCCAATTTTGCTGTGGTAAGATATGGGTAAGACAAATTAAGTATATTAATCATTGGGTTGTGTTGTTATTTTGATTGATAGTGCATTGTGGGGTGCCAGCTAGGGTGGAAAAGGGCTGTAACTGGCTTGGTAAAAAAGGAAAAAAAAGCTTCTAAATTAACCTCCAAAAAAGGGGGGATTAAATCTTCGCGCGTTAAGCTAAAAAAAACCGCAGCCAAAAAGATATTAAATAAGAAAGCCGTTAAAAAGAAAGCCGTTAAAAAATCGGTTGGCAAGGTTGCGTCAAAGCCTGCAAAAAAAACCACACCTAAAGCCAAGGACCCAAAAGACGCATTACGGTGGATTGATGAATTCACGTCTTCGCTGCCCAGCGAGGGAATGTTTCTGCTTCACGATGGAAAGATTATCGATGTAGCCGGATCCGGCCTAAGGATGCTTGGGCTTAAAAATATAAGCGAAGCAAAAAAGCACCATCTTGCAGATTTTATTGATCCCAAAAAATTACCAATTGCATCCTCTGTTCTTTCAGGAAAATCAACGACAGGCTTTGAAACCTTAATTGAATTTATTTCCCATGATAAAAGAAAATTCACTGCATCGGTTTGTTCCACCCCATTAATCGACGGTGATCAAAATATTCTGGTGGTCAGGGCACGTGATGCTTCGCGCGAAATTGCATGGCGGCGCGATGCAATGATGACAAGCGCGATGTACAGGCATCTTTTCAATACATCGCAAGCGATGAACTGTGTACTGGATGGTGAGGGATATATATTGCTCGCCAACGAGGCGGGGTCAAAAATGCTTGGTCACGATACATCGTCGGCATTGGCGGGCAAACCGTTTTACACAATTGTCCACCCAGAATATCAAGATGTTTTTAAACTAAGTTTAAAAAATTTAATTGATAGCGATAATGTGGCACACGCCAAATTTGTTAAGGCCGACGCATCGATTATAGATGTAGAAGTTCTTGCCCACGATATTGGCGATGGGCAAACTATGATTGAAGCTCGCGATGTTACTGAACGGGTTAGAACCGCCCAAGCATTGCGCGACAGGGAGGGCAGGCTTCAAGGAATACTCAATACTGTTGCCGATGCAATCGTTACAATTAACGAAAAAGGAATAATAATTGCCTTTAACAACGCGGCAGAAATGATTTTTGGATACAAAGCCGAAGAAGCGATGGGGCAGAATATAAGCGTTCTTATCGGCGCCAAGCATTCGTCTCACCATGATAAATATATGGGTAGATATAAAAATGAAAACAAATCCACCATTATT
>JAOUJU010000359.1 GCA_029883045.1 Rhodospirillaceae bacterium | reverse complement strand
CCCGGTTTATGTATACTTGCTTAATGGGCTAAGCATTCTTGATGGTAATGCGCCTGACCATATTGATCATCCGGGGACGCCGTTACAGGTTTTGGTGGCGATGGTGGTGCTTGTTAAGTGGTTATTTACTGGCATCAACCCCGATATGGTGGTAGACGCAATCGATAACCCGGAAGCATATATTTCTATTATTTCATCCGTGTTGCTTTCGCTAAATGTGTGGGCAACATATTTTTTTGGCAAAAAAGTGCGTGATGCAAGCGGTTCAATCTTATCCGCCTTGATCTGCCAGACAGCCCCATTGATATTTTTTATAACTGTCGTAAGGGTAGTTTATCTGGCGCCCGAAGCATTGTTGGTATTTTCCTCTATGGTGCTGCTGGGATTGTTGGCGCCAGTATTTTTTTCATTTGATAAAAAACAAAACCCCATCGCTGAAGTTTCGCCAGTTTTGGTGGGAATTGTTTGCGGCCTTGGTCTTGCCGTCAAAGTTACATTTTTACCCATGTTGTTTTTGTTGTTTTTGCTTGGCTCACGAAAAAGGGTATTGATGGGTGCCTTTTATACGGCCCTAGGTTTTTTGTTTTTTGTTTCTCCGGCGCTTTCCCATGCTGATAAGTTTTACGCTTGGATTATACAAATTATCATGGGCTCAGGAATGTATGGAACCGGAACCGATAAATTTGTTGACTTTGGATCAATTCCGAAGCGTATTTTTGATTTGTTGAGAATGTTCCCTATTTTTTATCTAGCTACTTTTCTAATGTTGATTTCTGTTATCAATAAATTTTTTAGAAAAGAAAGTGAATCTAAAATTAATTATGTAATACCACTGGTTTTGCTAGCCATTTCGTTTGTGGAAACCATATTGGTGCTTAAACACTACAGCCCGCATTATATGATTGCGGTTTTACCTGTTTGCGTTGTTGGGCTGGCTTGGTTTGTGCGCTCTGGTGTTGTTTCAAATTTTAATGGAAGTTCAAAAATAAGAATGCTTTCTGTTATTTTGGCTGCACTTGTTGTTTTCTCAATCAAATCTGCATCATTTAATATAAAAGCCATTAATTCTGATAGATCAGAACAAATAAACGCTATGAATATCATTGAACCCGAAATAGCAAAATACCCAGATGCTGTATTATTGGGTACCTATAGGTGCACATTACCTGAATGTGCTTTTCTATATAGTGCTGAGTATTCTAAATCTATTAATTGGCGGTTAAGTAGTTTTTTTACAAACCATGTTTGGTTAAATATTGGAAATAATAAAATTAATACATTTGAAGGAGGGCGGAAAGAGATATCTTCTTTAAATCAATACTTAGACGCCGGCAGGGTTGTATTGCTTTTGTCGCGCGAATATCCGTCTTTAAAACTATTAAATATTGAGCCATTAGTGATTACTGAAGGCCAGTCTCTTTACAGGGTAACTGGCATTGCACATAATTAAACCCATGGTATTTGAAATTAAATTAAAAAATTCATTGCTGGCATTGTCGGCATTTCCTGCGGTGATTGGTGTGATTGGGATGGTCTTTCTTTTGCACATCTTGCCGATATCTGGGGCCGGATTTTTTTATAACTATGACCCGGCTTACACATACCTGCTTAACGGCCTCACCATGCTTGATGGGAACGCCCCGGATCACATTGATCATCCGGGTACGCCATTGCAAATTTTAGTAGCAATTGTAGTTTTTATTCGCTGGTTAATAGCGGGAATTAACCCTGACATGGTGGCTGATGCAATTGAAAACCCAGAAGCATACATAGCCAGTGTTTCATGGGTTTTGCTTGCACTTAACGTCGGGGCAGCTTTTTATTTTGGTAAAAAAGTTTACGCTGCAACTGGTTCGTTTGTTTCTGCGATGATATGTCAAAGCGCACCGGTATTGTTTTTAGCAACGGCGGTAAGGGTGGTTTATCTTTCGCCAGAGGCATTGTTGTTATTTTTCTCAATGATTTTGCTGGGAATGTTAGCGCCAATATTTTTTTCATCCGATGCAAAAAATATAAACACTGCCAAGGTTTCTCCAGTTGCGGTTGGGCTTGTTTCTGGTTTTGGAATTGCCGCCAAGATTACTTTTTTGCCTATGTTGCCCTTGCTTTTTTTGCTTGGGTCACGAAAAAAAATTTTTAAATC
>JAOUJU010000358.1 GCA_029883045.1 Rhodospirillaceae bacterium | reverse complement strand
CACAATAAAACCGGATATGGCGGGCGCCCAGGTTGCCAAAAAAAACAACGGGTGCGCCCCGCTTATTTCGCCAAACCAAGCCACGGCCTGATCGGGAAAAACAATATACATTCCGGCCACGCCCCAGGTAATGGCGAACGTGATTATTACAAATGGCACAAGCGCAGATGCGGGCACGTCCCTTGCGGAAATGCTTTTGGCTGTCATCATTTCCCCCTTACCCAACAAGTGAGCAATTATAGGCCCGTCCATTCCTGTGGACAAATGCGCTTGCCGCTTCGGTGCCCGTATGTTATGTTCATGGTTTGTTCTTATAATTACAACAAGCCAACGGGGTCAAAGAATATGGCTAGCCATGAAACGGCAATAAAGGCCGCACGCTCTGATAATTCGTCCGCCGACGTTGCCGCGGTTTATGGCGCAAACGGCGCAATCGCCCCAGATGGTACTAGCGCCGCCGTGCGGGTTGCGGTTTTTTCATCAACCGTCAGGGCAGGGTTTCCCTCGCCGGCGGAAGATTACATCGAAGGCATGCTTGATTTGAACGAACACCTTATCAGCCATCCAGCCGCCACCTTCATCGTGCGGGTTGCGGGCGATTCAATGGTGGGGGCTGGAATATACCCAAACGATCTTTTGGTGGTTGACCGCTCAATCCGCCCCATACACGGGCGGGTGGTAATAGCCATGCTTGCAGGCGGTTTGACGCTAAAGCGTCTTGAAATAAAAAATAAACGCTGGCGTTTGGTGGCGGCAAACCCTGATTATCCGCCGATTGAGATTTCACCAATTGCTGATGGGGCTGAACCCGAAGATTGCACAATATGGGGTGTGGTTACCAGCACCATCAGGAAATTCTAGCAAGGGCAAAAAAATGTTTGCGTTGGTTGATTGCAATAATTTTTATGCATCGTGCGAAAGGGTGTTTCGCCCCGATTTAGAAGGCGAGCCGATTGTGGTTCTTTCTAACAACGATGGATGTGTGATTGCCCGTTCGAACGAGGTAAAGGCACTGGGCGTGCCCATGGGCGCGCCTTATTTCAAGGTCAGGGATGTTCTTGAAACGAGCGGGGTCAAGATATTCTCATCCAACTACGCGCTTTATGGCGATATGTCGGGGCGGGTAATGAATATTATTTTTTCTTTTTCACCCGAAGTGGAAATTTATTCAATTGACGAAGCATTTATTGACCTTAGCGGGTTTTCACCCGATTTAATAATTTCGCAGATGAATACCTTGCGCGCGAACATAAAAAAGTGGACATCAATTCCCGTTTCCATCGGCATTGGCCCGACCAAAACATTGGCAAAAATTGCAGCCGAGCGGGCAAAAAAAGATTTGTCATTGGTGGGTGTCTGCATGCTGGATGAAGCATCGAAAATAAACAGCGCATTGAGCCTGACCCCGGTTGGTGATGTTTGGGGCATTGGCCGGGCGTGGAATAAGCGTTTAAATGCAAACGGAATTTCAACCGCGCTTGATTTTGCCAATCAGCGCACGGAACTGGTTAGAAAAAAAATGGGCGTAACAGGCGCCCGAACCTGGTTGGAGCTAAACGGCACCAAGGCCTATGGCGTTGAAACGCAGCCCGATATTCGAAAATCGTGCGTTTCATCAAGGTCTTTTTCCAAAACCGTTTCATCAATAGATGAATTAAAAGAAGCCATCGCAACATTTGCCGCACGTGCGTCCGAACGCCTTAGGGCGGAAAAAATGGTGGCTGGAACGGTTACGGTTTTTTTGCTTGCCAACCGGTTTGACGAAAATGCAATTGCGCAAAATTCATCGGCAACCATTGCGCTGGATAGCCCCAGCGCCAATACGGCTGAAGTCACAAAATGTGCTCTGGCGGCATTGACAAGGGCATATAAAAAAGGCGTTGCATATAAAAAAGCCGGTGTTTCTTTGTTTGATTTATCATCAATGGGTTCGCTGCAGCCAAACCTTTTTTCAATATCACCCGATAGGGAAAACCGCGCACACAATTTGCAAATTGCCATCGATAAAATAAATTCAAGCCCCCGCGCCGTGCGTGACATGGTGCACGTTGGTGCACGCAGGCAAAAAAGTAACTGGCACATGCGCCAAGATATGCGTTCGCCACGCTACACGACGTCATGGCGGGAATTGGCGTGCGTTACGTAA
>JAOUJU010000357.1 GCA_029883045.1 Rhodospirillaceae bacterium | reverse complement strand
GAAAGTGACCCGACCAAGAAAAAAGTTCTGCTGGCGGGCAAGGTTGAAGATATGCTCAACACCGTTGTCAGGCAGGTTGCGTTTCACAATTTTGAAACCACCGTTCATGGCGAAAGAAAATCAGGTGAGCTGTCAGCAGGGCGCTTATCGGAAATATGGCTAGAGACGCAGGCCAAAAGCTTAGGCCCGGCAATTCGCCTAGATGAAAGCTACGGCAACTTTTGGTCATACATTCCGCATTTTGTGCATACGCCTTTTTATGTTTATGCCTATGCCTTTGGCGATTGCCTGGTTAATTCGTTGTACGATGTCTATCTTTCCGGCATGGATGGATTTCAGGATAAATATATTGATTTGCTTAGCGCTGGTGGAACCATGCGCCACAAAGAGCTGTTGGCGCCATTCGGTCTCAGCGCCGCAGATCCTGATTTTTGGAAGCGCGGCTTGGGCGTGGTCGGCGGCTTTATAGACCAGCTTGAACAAATGGATTGAGGGTCATGCTTGGAAGAAGCCCCCAAGCCCCCAAGACCCCCAAGGAATGCCATGGAATGCCACGATATGGTGCATTTAGGGATATTTGACCCTATGAAGGGGTCGCGCGGTTGTGCTAATAATCAGTAATATCGCAATTATTTGCCATTTTAGTTAAAGGTTAATCAGCAGATGAGCACCACTGGCCAACGCCCGGGAAATGGCGAAGCAGACGGCACAATGAATGTTGCCCAGCGCTCCACATCGGCCACCAAATCCATCATCAAATCGATGCTGGATATGATGATGAGCAATAAATTGCTGACCCGGGAAAACCACACCCCGCAATTGGACGCGGCAGTAAAAGAACTGGTGCGTGAAATTGAAACCGTTATTCGCACTAACTTGCTCAATTTTGGCAATCAGGTGGCCGAACAGACCAAGGCATCGGCACCGGCCAGCAAGGCTGCGCCAAAAAAAGAATCAGGCAACCGTTCAAAATTTTTGCTTCGTTTAATCGCCGGGCGTTTTTCCCATCTATTCGCCAGCAAAAGCGGAACTTCAATTTTGCCGCGCGAAGTTGTCATGGGTTTTGATAATTATCTGGAAAAACTATTGGGCGAAGTTTTGTACGAAGAACTTAACGCCGAAGCGGGCGAGCTTCTTTCATGGTTTGATACCGATGACGATGATCTTATCTGGCGCGAAATTGGCGAAAACGATCGCCATAAACGTTTTGCCTATAATATTTTGATACGAATATTGCTAAAATTCGAAGACTTTAACTGGGCTAGAAAAAATTTTATTTCTATTGTCAACAATGTTACCGAACCCAAATCGGGTTTTATCTTCGAAGACCAGCATTTCCAGCTTTTGTTTAATGCGCTGTTTTCTGAACTGTTCAAGGTAATGTGGGATGACGATGAAATGGTCAAGCTGGACTTCATGTTCGGCAATGGTACCGCCGGAAAAATTGACGCAATTCGTGAAGAATTTAAAACCTACAAAGCGGCATGGCAAAAACGTCAGGCCGAGCTCGCTAAGATGTAATTTTCCCACTTAATTTTTTGAATATTATTCAGCCGGTATCTTGCACGGCGAACTACAAACGCTTTTTAGGTTTAACACCGGGCCGTGTTTAACCGGAACAATCTGAATTGGTGCGAAGCTTCCATCACGGGCAAGAAAAAAATCAAAAACCGATTGCTCCCAAAATATTTTATGCTTTTTTTTGAACCCGGCTACCGGGCGCGGGGTTACGCGAATATGGTAGGTTTCGTGTGAGACCTTGTTAACCACACGGCTTGCCACCCCTAAATAATCAACGTCAAAATCAAACCGTCTTCTGCCGTCAAAGCTTTTTATGGAAAAATGATCCGGCCCGCCTTTTAAATGAACCGCAACACCCGAAAGCGATTGCACCAGGGCGGTCAACGGGTCAACCACGCCAAACAGCATTTCGTCTTTTACCTTGTCCAGTTTTTCCGGGCCTTCGTCTTCGGGTTTCCATTTTTCCGGCTTATCGGGCAATGGCCTTGTTCCGGTCATCGCCTGGGCGGGCCGGTCTATGGTTTCTGCGCTGTCGTAGGGAAATAAAATTTCGACCCAACGAAAATGTCTGACATTGGAATAATCCGTTCGGTATTTGGACGGTAAATATAATTCACCCACCGCGCTGG
>JAOUJU010000068.1 GCA_029883045.1 Rhodospirillaceae bacterium | reverse complement strand
CGATTTTGACCGCTTCACCGAGGTCTATCAAAGCTCTGATCGGGTGTCGCGCTTTATAAATATGGCAGCTTATGCGCGCCATCTTTCAAGCCTTGATGCATTGCACGGATATATATCATTGTTTGACCCGGCCATTTGGTTAAGACGTTCACGAATAGAAAAAGACCAAACCCGTGCCGAACAGATGCAGCATCTGGCACATTTGCTTCGCCACAGTTCCAGCCATGAAAAACTTAATCGTACATATCGAATTTTTCTTAACGATACTATTTATTTGGATAAGGGGCTGGCATCGATACAAAATGAAAATATGCTACCCGCTGTTGCCACCACCACTTATCCCGACCTTACATTGTTGCACGGTCTTCGAGTTGCATTAATACACGAGGTATTTTTAATCGTTGCACGTTTGCCACGGTTTTCTGACATGGCCGAAAGCTCGGATGATGTGATAAACGAAATACTACATCTTGATATAAAGCATGCCTTGGAAATTTTGAAGCGTGCATTCCCCATATCCGAGGCACCTGCTGATGCAAAATCATTCGGCGAGGAAGCTACTTATCAAACCGATATCGAACATGGCTATGAACGTGAACACCGAGAACTGTTCCAGCCATTGAGCGATATTTACGATTTGATAAGGCGTATTTCAACCGCTGTTGCCCATATGTCGGGCGCGGTTGGTTAAACAATATTTAAGCGTTATATATCCAAAGCTCGGCGATAAACATCTAACAGCTCTTCTTGTTCTTGGCGCTCTGATTGGTCAAGTTTGCGCAGGCGTACAACCTGGCGAATAATTTTGATATCAAATCCAGATCCTTTGGCCTCGGAATATACTTCACGTATATCTGCGCTTAGTGCCGCTTTTTCTTCTTCCAGACGTTCTATGCGTTCAACGAAGGAACGTAGTTTATCTGCCGCTATACCGCCAACATCGCTCATTTTTGTGTTTCCTGTTTTATAGTTTAATCATTATCAGTTGGCCGGACATTAGCCTTGCTAATGGCTCACGGCAATGTGGAAAAAGCTGTTAAGGCTGTGGAAAAGTTTTTTAAAACTACCGCAATTGGTCAATATTGATGGGTGGCCTCAGCCAGCCAGTCAACGACCGCATTTAGAGCCGATTGGGTGCTGGCCCCTGATTTAATTTTTTCATTGTATACTTTTCGTTGCAGATTGGCAGATGTGCCACGCGATACAATGGTATGAATATGCCTTATTTCGTCAACGCAACCCAATTCTTGTGCATCTATGGCGACAAGTTCCGTTAATTCGTCCATCAGGGTTTTGAAATCTATCATTTCGGCTTTGCCAAAATCAATCATCCCCCCCTCGATACCGTACCTTTGCGCCCGCCAGCGATTTTCGTTTACTAACATATTGTCGTATATACGCCACCGTTGGTTGCCAAGACGCAAGCGATAAAGCATTCGCGCAATGCATTGATAAAGCGCTGCAATTGCCACGGCATCATCAAGGTATGTGCAAATATCGGTTATGCGCATTTCCACCGTGGGAAATTTATCCGATGGGCGTAGGTCCCACCACATCATGGTGGCATCTGGGATGACGCCAGTTTTGATCAAAACATCAATGTGGCGACGATATTCGCTATAGGTTTCAAAATGCGCCGGAAGGCCAGTTCGCGGTAATTCATCAAATACACTAATGCGGTATGATTGCATTCCGGTATCTTCGCCGCGCCAAAATGGCGACGAGGTACTAAGTGCTAAAAGATGTGGAAGGAAATAGGTGGCCTGATTTAGCAGGTCGATGCGAAAATTATTGTCTTCAACACCGATATGAACGTGCATTCCGCTTATTAACAACCTGCGCGCAACTACTTGCATATCATTTGCCAAAACATTGTAGCGATCCTTATCGGTGTGGGTTTGCGACTTCCATTCCGAAGAGGGGTGGGTAGAGGCAGCTATGGGAACTAGCCCATAATGGGAAGAAATTTCACGAATGGTGCCTCTCAGATGCGCCAGTTGTGCACGGGCTTCGCTTACGGTTTCGCAAACCGATGTTCCAACTTCTATTTGGGCTTTCATGAATTCTGGGCGCACCAAACCGGGTACGTGTTTTTCACATTCTACGAATAGCTCTTGTGGGGGGTCGCTGGCTAGTTCGCGCGTTTCGCGGTCAACCAAAAGGTATTCTTCTTCAATTCCAATGGTCAGAGCTGGTGTATCTGCTTTCAAAAATCCCCCCGCTTAATAATCTTTTTTCAGGGCATTATTTGACGCCATTGAGAGCACTTATGTCAAATTATGGTGTTAATTATCTTTGTTGGGTGGCTAGTAGCTAGTGACCGTGTGCAGGTTAGGAAGGGACAATATGTGGTTTAATGCATCTGCCAGAATATCTGCCCAGTGGCTGGCTTCATCACGGCTGGCACAATGGTCTTGGCGTATTTCAACCGCACAGTTAGCTATGCCGCCTGCGGCCCCATGGCGGTCAATAGTGTAAGCTAGGTCACGACCTGAATATGGCTCATTATCACCAACATGAAGACCCGGCCAATTGTTTAGATTTTCTATCAATGGTATCGCCATTCGCGGGTCGCGGTTCCACAGAACGCCGATATCCCAAAATCGGTTTTCACCGTTCATTTGTGGGGTAAAGCTATGAATTGAAAACAACGCCGGTGGTTTTCCGTCGCGATTCCATAATCTGGTTATTTCGCTGTCAATTGTGTCATGATAAGGAGAAAATATTTCATCCAACCTTGCCTGTGCACCCGTTGGATCAAGATTTATATTTCCCGGTATTTTAATTCCATCACTTATTTCAGGTATGGATTGCGGGTCACCTGGTTGACGGTTCATGTCAATTGCTAAGCGTGAATAATTTGAAATTACCGCAGAAGCACCAACTTTATCGGCAAGATAGCGGGTAATCATATCTGCGCCTATATCATAGGCGATATGTTTGGAAAAATTATCAACCGATAACCCTAAATCGCCAAGTGCCAATGGCAAGGCGTTGCTGGCATGATCTGAAATAATTAACAACGAGGCCGCACCATTGGGGTTATATACCTCAAATGCTGGGGCATCGGACTTGCCCAATAAAGGACTAGGCAGAGAGCCCAAAATGGCATCTCGCGGTGGGGTGTTGCTAGGTGGTGGTGCAAATGTATCGGCCATATATGATATATAATGCGCATGGGGCCGTTGGTGGAAGAGTAAATATTTTTTTGGGCTATTACATTTCCTGAGACGATTCAAGGTTAGAAGTCAGCCATATTTCTGATGTTTGTTTCATCTGCTGTTTTCTGACCATGTTTATGTCCACTTCGCCAGAAGCAACCGATATATCCAAATCGGGCATGGCGCCATTGATACATACACCGTTGACGTCATCTAAGGCGCGATGCATGGCGCAATCTTTATTAGTAAACGCAGAAATAGCATGGTCGCTAACGGATTTACCCGTTGACATATAACTGAACCCGTCAAGCGCCAGCGAGGCAAATTGTATTGCTGGCGGTAGGGCAAGGCACCCAGAAAGTGCAACCACAAGGCCGAGCGCACTAGTTATGCGTAATGCCTTTGCAGGTTTAAATGCCATTTTCAATTCTGGGGCCATTTTTTTAACTCCTATTATTTTTTTATTGCTTAAGGGTATCTGTGACGCCTTTTTCTATTGTTTAGCCTAGCAAAGAAAAAATGAAGTGTAGATGCAATGGAGCATTGACAAATAAAATATTTTCTAAGTCTAATTGTGTTCAATTACTTAAAATTATTAATAAAATTGTATTTATTATTACCTCATTATTTGAAAGACATGATTTTGCTTTAATATGTGTCGCTTTCATTAATACAACGTTTGGCACGCTGTATTTAATCCGCAATTTCATCAATTATTTCAAATATTTCTGATAAATTACCTGTGACGGCGATCACAATAGTGATCACAGTAATAATCAAATAACTATAGTTTGATTGGGGTTTGTGTAGTGGAGCGGTGGGGGGCTTAAAACCTGATGGTTTTGCTCAACATAATCTGCACCCGGTCATTAATCGTATCAAAGTTAATGATGTTAGATCCGGATATAGATCTTTCAACCGTGCCGGTTATTTGCACATCGTTTAGTTGTTGCAAAGGCATATCTTGGGGAAGAATTGAAGCCAGCGCCATGCCGCCGGTCATGCGTAAAGATGTTTTTGTATCCCTACGTGTGATTGATGAAACAAAGGCGTCATTGTCGCTGTATTGATTAATTTGGCGGCTGCCTTGGAATATAAGAAACCTTCCCCTGTCAAATAATCGGGTATAGGCAACACCTGCACCTTTTTTGTTAAATGTATTGTAGCCTTCTTTGGCGTTCTTTCTTCCCGCCATAGCGTATATATCCAACAATGATATTGGGCTAAAGGTTATCTTTGTTCCTACCCGGGTTTCCATGTTCCATCCGTTTTTTTCACTAGCAGATGAATTGTGCGTGGTGGCATATATTTGGTTTTGTGCTTTTTGTTCAACGTAGGGACGATATTTTTTTCCACCAAGGGCATCCCATCTTAATTTTATACCATTCTCCATTAGATAAAAATTTTGTGACATATTTATACGGTTATGATTTACCGAAACGTCAAATTCACCAATATCAGAAATAATTAATCCGCCAACATCAATCCTTCCGACAATAAGATCCAGATCATCCTGTGCTGCTTGTTGATCGGTGGTAATATTTATTTTTCCGTATAATTCGTGCGCTCTTTGCAGGCCTAAATCGTGGCGTGCTTCTAGTGTCGCCGAAAGCAAGGTTCCGGTATCATCTTTTTTTGTTACGCTATTGGGTATTATTGTATCAAGCAATAAAACGCTGCCAGATTCTGGTGCCGCATTTTTGTTGCTGTCGTAATGAATGCCCATTGCTGTTGAAAATATAAATTTGGTGCGTTTATTTTTTGCTTCAATATCATCCATATATTTCTTTGCCTGCAATTTATTTTCTACAGAAATATCAGATGACAAAATTTTATTAAATACACCCTGGGCTTCAACAAAGTTACCCAGTCGATAAAGGACCACACCATAAAGCATGCGGACATAATGCAAATCAGGGCGTTGCAATAAAATACGTTCAATCGCTGCTTGGGCGCGGTCTAATCTACCTTTAAGAATTTGCGTTCTAGCATAAAGAATGTTGATTTCAATATTGTCAGGATCGGCCAGCACATCTTCAAAGGTTACTTCACGTTCAAGTGTTCCAAGATCAAAATTTTCCAAAATGGCCGCACGAATACGATCCATTTCTTCGCGCCCGGTTTCAATTGTGCTTTCGGCAGCACTGCTAGCTTGCGCTAACTGCTCAGCGGCATTCGCAGGTGTGGCCCATGCGATATAAGTTATTAATGCGCTAGGCAGTAACGCAAACAAAAAGAAAAGTGGAGCCTTTTTAAGACCCCACTTTTTATAATTTTGTATGTTAGGTTGTATGATCATAATCATATTGTATTGTAGAAATAGGAAACTCATCAAGGCTTAATGATTGATGCCCCAATGACCACTTCTTTTGATGTGGCAGTTTCAATAATTGATAGGGCCTGTAGCGCATTGGGCAATGATCCACCGCTTTCAATGAACGATACCATAGTGTCTGCATCATAACCGCTGCCAATATTAGACTGGTAGGTATTTTTTTCTATCACTAATGCGCTGTCAGTAGTGCCATATGTAGAAAGGAAAGATACAGTGTTGCCCCCCGTGCTTATACCAAGTGACGGAATATTGATATTTTCATATGAACCACTGAATATGCGGGTGGTAAAGTTTGCATTCATATTAAAATCGTATTTACCGACCACCGCACCGTTAAGCCTGCTTAGGCCGTCTTTTACTAACGCGGCCGAAAGCGGATCATTTGAATTTGGAAATTGTCCACTATACATAGGAACGCCATTTTGTGCGTATGTAACCAAACCTGTATAGCCGCGTAATTGCCCATAATTAAGGGGGGTCAACCCATCAACCGAAGCTGCGGTGCTTGCAGAAGAAGCGCTAGCAGCGGAAAGTGCAGATTGCAAATTTTGGCTTACGGTTTCCGCAACAACAACGTCAGATGTAATTGCGGTCGCGTTTCCGGAAGCGGTGGCTATTTCGTTAAAGTTTCCTTCATTTGCTGTTCCTGCGGAACTAACGGCTGAACTAACTGTGCCACTAGCATTTACTGGTGCGGCGCCGGAAACTTGTGTTTCAAATTGGGTAATAATTTCAGCTGGAATTTCTCCAACTGCACTGGGGGCGCTGCCCGGCTCTACGCTAAAGCCAAAACCTGAACGACGGACCTCGGCATTGCCAAATTCGTTTTTAAAAACAATTCCACCGGCCTTATCACCAGTATTGTTGTTTGGTCCCGGGCCCAAAAGGCCAAAGTACCACCCACCAGTTTCAGGTGTGCTTACCGCAAAGAAACTTGTTCCGCGAATACCGATCTCACCATTGGGGGTGCGGATGGCGACGTTTTGCGGATTTTGTTTTGCAATTTCCCCTGAGATATAGCGAAATGCACCCTTAGCCACACTAACAATAAGTTTAGAATTTCCACCTGGATCGTAGACCATTTCATCAATGATTATTTCTGATTGCGGGCCAACGGTGAACGTTGTTTCATCAAGCAATAAAATCTGTAACCCTGAATCAATGCCGCTTTCAACGGTTTCAAGGAAATATACTCCTTCACCACTTTTGCCGCTGCGTTTTGAATTATTTTCGGACGCAATCAAATTAACCGTTCCATGAACCGCAGCTTGGACGCCCACTTTTTCTAACGCATTGGCTGGTGTGGCGGTTATAGATATACCCACCATACTTATTGCCAAGGCCGGAACTATAACAGAACGATAAATAGCCTTATTTGTGTTCATGTGGCGTTTCATGGCGCCCTCCTCAGTACATAGAGATTTAAGTGTACGTAAATTTAACCATTGGGTTGAGTAATATCACCGTGAGATAGGTTACATAAGTGATGTGACGCACAGCAAACACAATCATGGCCATCACAATGGTGTGATAATTCAATCTAACTGCCTGAAAATTAGCAATATTATTTTAAACCACCTATTTGGCCGCTAATTTGGTGGGTTTATGCGGGGGAGGGCAATAATTGGCAGATAAGTCATTGTAAATAATGCAAAAGCAATACTCCATGCACCCGCGGCTATTATTAGGGCATCATTTCCCAGAAGGGGCTGACAAAGCCTAGCAATGGCGGCCACACTCACAAGTACATATGAGATTACAACTAACCTAGGCGTAACAAGCGCCCTACCACTGTGTCCAAGGGCAGCCCTGCTCATTATTCCAAGGGTCATGGTGCCAATGGCGCCAACGGCGACCCCGTGCAATGCCAGCGGCCCCATATCGGCGTATTCGAAAACCCCGCGCAGGATCATCCCAATTGCTAACCATGCGTAGCCTAAATGCAAAACCCACACTATGGGTTGCCTTAAAGTATGAAATGTTAACCAGCCCCGCATTCGAACAAGGTTAATAATCCCCGCCACAACCACCACAATAGAAGCTACGGGGTAATTATTTGTAATGTATCCACCCACCGCATCTGATAAAAAAACCGCTACAACAGAAATTATTGCAATCATATCAATGGTAGAATGAGGTCTAACTTTTTTAGTATGGCCAAGCGATTGGCCTAACGCACCAGCGGTAAACGCAGGAATTACACGCCCACCAAGTACAGCAATAATAATAACGACTATATCAATTGATATCAGCAACGGGTTTGCCCAAACATCAAAACCGCCCGCAGACATGTGGGTTAAAATATTGCCAAAACCCAGCAGCAAAATAAGTACAATAAAAATTTTATTTCTGTTTGATTTGTTTTTAATTAATTCAGGAATGCCAATCACAACCAATAACGGTAAATAGGCAATATCCAATACTGCCACAACAAGGGGCGGCAATATTCCTGCAGACCACATTGCTGCTCGGCCAATAATCCAAATACTTACCAAGGTTAGCAAGCGCCACGATGTCGCTGGGCGCGATCGTTCCCAGTTAGGGACAGCAGTAAGAAGAAAACCCGAAATGGCTGCGGTTACAAACCCAAAAACAAGCTCATGACCATGAAAAAGTCCAGCAGTCCACGGTAGTTCAAACCACCCTTTGATGTATGCGCCAAGCCACAAGGGTATTAATAAAGAACCATACAGACCAGCCAAAAGAAAAAACGGTCTAAATCCGTTTTGCAACAAGACTGGTACGGCCCTTTTAGGCCCAAGGCCAGATGGTGGATGCGCGTTCATACACGGCCTTTGCGGCTAGTTTTTAATGAAATAATAATTAAAAATATGGTTAAGCACTTAACATCACAAGGATTTTTTTTCTTTGATTATAGTCAATATTTTGCCCTACAAGAAAAATTGATTTATAACCATTATGTTGCAATGCGCTAATCCGCATTAAATAAAGGAATAAATCTGCAAAGTTTGACATAAGTGGGAATAGTGATGACCAATGAAGACCTAATGGCAATTTTGAAAAAAGTTCCGCTGTTTGCACGTGTTCCTGAAGCAGATCTTAAAGAGCTGGTAAATGATTCACATGTTGTTGAATTAAAGTGCCATAAAATACTTTTCATGCAGGACGACCCGGCCGAACATTTTTATGTGGTT
>JAOUJU010000069.1 GCA_029883045.1 Rhodospirillaceae bacterium | reverse complement strand
AGGCCCCTACCGCGATATTGTGGTGCTTAATGCGGCAGCATCATTATTAGTTGCAGGCAAGGTTGATAATTTAAAAGACGGCGCCGAAATGGCGGCTAGCGCAATTGATGATAAAAAATCATTGGATACCCTTGAGTCCCTAATTAACATCACCAACGAACCCGTAGGCGATGATCTTAACGATGAAGTCGGCGGATAATAATTCCAGATGGAAGACATTCTTGAAAAAATATGCACCGATAAACGCGAACATATTGAGCGCAAAAAAGCTGAGCGCCCGATTGATGAGCTAATCAATGCTGTCAAAATTACCAATAAAAACAACCCATCACGCGGTTTTATAAGCGCACTTAGGGCCAAGGTCAGCCTTGGGCATTATGGCCTTATTGCCGAAATTAAAAAGGCATCGCCATCTAAGGGTCTGATCCGTGAAGATTTTAACCCCGCCCAATTGGCACGTGCGTATGAATTGGGTGGGGCGGCGTGCCTTAGTGTGCTAACCGACGAGCCATATTTTCAAGGAAGCGATGAATATTTGATTGCCGCACGCGGTGCGGTGGATATTCCGGTGTTACGCAAAGATTTTATGCTAGACCCCTATCAGGTTTATGAAGCCCGCGCCATGGGTGCTGATTGTATATTGCTTATCATGGCGGCGCTTGACGATGAAACAGCATTTGAACTTGAAGAAATTGCAAACAGCATAGATCTGGATGTTTTGGTTGAAGTCCACAACGCGCCCGAAATGGAACGCGCATTAAAACTAAATACCCCGCTTATTGGTATTAACAATCGTAATTTAAAAACCCTTGCCGTTGATACAACAACCACTGAAGATTTGGCAGGCATGGTTCCGGCCAATAGGATGGTTGTTTCCGAAAGCGGGCTTCATACGCCTGGTGATTTATTGCGTATGAAAGACGCTGGGGCATCATGTTTTTTAATTGGTGAATCATTGATGCGTGAAAAAGATGTTGAAAATGCCACGCATAAATTACTTAACACAATTTAACAAAGGCATATCCCGTGAGTAAATTTATATGAGCGACCTTACCCACATCGATAAAGACGGCAATGCCACAATGGTTGATGTTTCAGAAAAAAATGAAACTGCCAGAACCGCAACCGCCAAAGGATCAATAATTATGTCGGGCGATGCAATTAAACGCATTGCCGCTGGCGGCGTTAAAAAAGGTGATGTCCTTGGTGTTGCTCAACTGGCTGGAATAATGGGTGCTAAAAAAACGCCGGAACTTATCCCGCTGTGCCACCCGCTTTCACTTTCATCAGTTAAGGTAGAGCTTGCAATTGATGAAAAAAGAAGCGCGGTCGACATAACTGCAACTTGCAAACTGGTTGGTAAAACAGGGGTTGAGATGGAAGCCTTAACCGCAGTATCGGTTGCGGCACTTACGGTTTATGATATGTGCAAGGCAATTGATAAATCAATGCACATTACAGATATTCGATTGGTGCATAAAGACGGCGGCCATTCTGGTGAATATGCGGCAGATTAAATTATTGTATTTACTTGGGCCACTGCAATCTAGATTTTACTCCGGAAATAGAAGCATTAAGTAACAGCAATTCATTGTCCGAAAGCTGACGTCCACGAAAACGAATGGCAAATGCCTTTGCTTCGTGACCCTTGGTTGTGCGAATTTCCCTTGAATATTCATAACGACAAACCATAAGCCCACGAAAAGTTTCGGCCTCAATCGCGGTTCCTTTGGCTGGAGTGGTATAATCAAACGTAAGGGAAACGTTTTTTATTTTTTCAACGTCCCAGGCGCGGGCATCCACCAAACTAACATCGATTAAATCTTTGGATAATTTCTCCATCGCCACAATACAGTGTTCAATTTCAGTATCGGCTTGTTTTTTAGGGGTTTTGGCCTCACCGCAGGCACCCAAACCCAGCAACGCCAGCAACGCTACCGCGGTGCTTATTGGGTGCCGCCTAAAAGACCGGATTTTTGATGTTTCAGTTGGTTGGTGCGATTCCATAGCCACATTATGCGTTTTGCGTAAAATTAAAGCCACATTCTATAAATTACGCACACCACAGACCATAAAAACCAACAAAAATGGCCAAAAACATACCAAAACCATAAATAAGCTCAAAAACTTTGTCTTGACGATAAATGAGAACCAAAGTAGAACGTTATGTAACGTTTTTGTTTTGTTCTACTATCTGGTTGTCTTGAGGTGAGAAATGCTGACAAAAAAACAATATGAACTTTTGACCCTTCTTAATGACCGCATAAAAGAAACGGGCGTGCCGCCATCATTTGACGAAATGAAAGATGCCCTTGGGCTTAAATCAAAATCTGGCATTCACCGCCTTATTAGTGGGCTGGAAGAGCGCGGTTTCATTCGTCGCCTTCCCCACCGTGCCCGCGCATTAGAAATTTTGAAACTCCCGGAAAACATCTCAGACGACAATGCCCCATCGGTTTCTTCACAAAAAATTTCCGGAAATGTTATTCGTGGTGATTTCCGCCATGAACGCGTACCCGAACAACAAACCGGCGACAGCGCTGACAATGTTGAATTACCTATGCTTGGGCGTATTGCCGCCGGCACCCCGATTGCGGCCATAAGCGACCCATCTAGCTATATTGGTATTCCGGCATCGATGATTGGTGGTGGCGAACACTTCGCCCTTGAGATTGATGGCGATTCAATGATTGAAGCCGGAATTTTTGACGGCGATACGGTTATTATACAACGTACCAACCGTGTTGAAAATGGAACAATTTGTGTGGCGCTGGTTGATGGCGAAGAAGCAACCTTAAAAAGATTGCGCAAGAAAAATAATTCTATCGCACTGGAACCCGCCAACAAAGATTTTGAAACCCGAATTTTTGGGCCTGACCAGGTTCAGGTGCAGGGCCGTCTAGTCGGGCTTATTCGTAAATATTAATTTATTTATTTTTTTTAAGGACATTTACCCACGGCCTGTTGCCGCGCATTTCGTTTACCGTTTGCACGCGAACACCATCACGTTTAAGCCAAATAGCATAAGCGCCATTTTTTTCCAAATCATGCATCGTTACAATAAGTTCTGGCTTGGTGCACCTAGGGCCATCACCAAACACAGCTTTTTCTATTCCTTTTTTCATGGCAAATATAATTTCTGCACTGGCGCAATCTTCGGCAAAGGCATCTTCGTTTCTGACAAATGAAACATTATGATTTTGCTTGCTGAATATACACCCGCCTCCATCACATGAAACATCACCAGATTTACCATTTTTAGGCCACTTTCCATCCGCACGGTTAAGGCCAGCACGGCGCAACCAAATATTTCTTTCAAACTTTGCTTTGCTTAATGTTGAAACAACGTAACCGCCATCTGTTGTTTTGATAGCGGCCAGTTCGCCGTTGGATGAAACAATAATATCCGGTGGTGACATAAAAACCGAACTAGTCATTCCCAAGACAACAATTGGAAAACCTAAAATACGTATTTTTTGTTTCCACAATGCAACCCAAAGCCCGCCCATAATTACCAATGCCAATCCCCACATGGGAAAGGCTGGTGCCACCCTAACTGCACCAGGCATAGATGAAACTGTTTTTGCAACCCAGATTACCATTTCAACCCCAGCCCCCATTGCATGCAAAGCAATGCCTTCAAGGCCAAATGGCATAAGAACAAATGAAGCAACAGCCGCTGGCATAATCCAAATTGCAGTTAACGGTACAGCAAGTAAATTTCCAAGCAAACCAAACGTAGCAACGGAATTAAAATGAAATGCTGCAAAAGGTGCCGTTGCCAAACCGGCAACCAATGTTGTCATTGCCACGCCCAATACATAATATGCACCAACCCGCCAAAACGAACGCTGGTGATTTTGATATTTTTCTCGCTCACGAATTTCTTCATAAAACGCCACCAAAGCAATCACGGCAGCAAAAGATAGCTGAAAACTTGCGCCCAAAATACTTTGGGGGGAAACCAGCATTATTGCCATAGCCGCCCAAGCGACCACCCGCATGGAAATTCCTTGTCGATCAAAAATCACCGCCAACAATACAAACGCCAACATAAGAAATGCACGCTGCGTTGGCACCGTAGCGCCAGAAATAATAGCATAACCAAGTGCCCCAATTATTGCTACCACGGCCGCCCATTTTTTCACTGGGTGATTTAACACCAACCCCGGAACAAATACCAAAAGGGCGCGAACCGAAAAAAATAAAATTCCCGCAACCAGCCCAACATGAAGACCGGAAATAGCTAATAAGTGGGCAAGACCAGAATCACGCATTGCTGCCATAACGTCTTTTCCAATTGCTGCACGATCACCAGTCATTAACGCGCTGGCAACGGCACCTTTTTCACCTTCGATAGTTTCCCTAACTGATGCGTTTATGTTTTCCCTTAATTGTTCAATATAAAATGCCGCTGCTTTGGTTCCTGTTTTTGGTGCCGATCCTTCGATTACCGCGCGACCAAATGAAAAACCAACAGCACCCGGTCCATTGAAAAAAGATTGTCGCTGAAAATCAAATGCACCTGGCATGGCAGGTGGCGATGGTGGCTTTAATGTGGCGCGAATACGTATCCAATCACCGCTGGTAAGGCGAGATTGCTTTGCCGACATAACAATTCTTACTGAATTTGGAATTTTATCTGGCGCAAGCGTACTTATGCGAACCTTTTCTAAGGTAACCCGAATAGATTTTGGCTGGTATTCAACTTTTTTTATCTGTCCGCTTACATCAACTGGGCCAATTTCATTTTCCAACAATGGCCCATCTGCCGACCATGTAGCAAATTGCGCTGAAGAAAACCCAATCCCCAAAAACAATAAAACAATTGCAACAAGCGGGTGCGAATTTTCCCGACCCACAGACAAATAAGTACCCGCAATGCCAATTAAGGTTAAGGCCGGCCCCACCCACAGTGGCGGTTCAAAGTTAAGATAAAAATATGCAGCTATTCCTGCGCCACAAAAAACCGGTATCCATAAAACCCATCGTTCACGTTCTTGCGCAAGGGCTTGGGCAAGTTCAAGCCATAACCACCGCGCCCCGTTGGGGCTTAATGCTGTAATAATAGTTTTTATACCTATTTGTTGACGCAAAACACCAAGACCCCGCCTATTTGCATCCAATATCCTTTTGAACGGGGTCGCAAATGTGCTAAACCCCACTGCGGTTCATATTACCGTCAAAACCACACCAAGACCGAGGATTTGTTTAACAATCATGACTGTCGTTACCAGATTTGCCCCATCACCCACAGGATTCCTTCATATTGGCGGCGCACGCACGGCGCTGTTTAACTGGCTTTATGCCACCCATTCAGGCGGTAAATTCCTTCTTAGGATAGAAGATACCGATAGGGCGCGCTCAACCGATGAGGCAACAAAAGCCATAATTCACGGCCTTCATTGGCTTGGTCTTGACCCTGACGAAGAACCCGTAAGCCAGTTTTCACGCCAACAGAACCATGTTGATGTTGCGAACCAACTTTTGGCCGAGGGGAAAGCTTATAATTGCTATTCTTCGCCGGAAGAACTCGAACAAATGCGCGAAAAGGCAAAGTCTGAGGGCAAGCCCATGCGTTATGATGGGCGCTGGCGCGACCGTGACGCATCAGAGGCACCTGCGGGCGTAAATCCGGTAGTGCGTATCAAGTCAGAGCAAACCGGAACAACCGTTCTGCATGACATAATTCAAGGTGACGTAAGTGTAGAAAACGCCGAATTAGATGATTTTGTTCTGCTTCGCGCCGATGGCACACCTACATACATGTTGGCAGTTGTAGTTGATGATCACGATATGGGCATTACCGACGTAATTCGTGGCGATGACCACCTGACCAACACTTTTAGGCAAATACAGGTATATAAAGCCATGGGCTGGGAATTGCCAAAATTTGCCCATATGCCACTTTTGCATGGGGCTGATGGCAAAAAACTTTCTAAACGCCACGGCGCGTTGGGGGTTGAGGCCTACGAAGAAATGGGATTTTTGCCCGAAGCTATGTGCAATTATCTGCTTCGCCTAGGCTGGGGGCATGGTGACGATGAAATAATATCGCGCATGCAAGCAATTGAATGGTTTGATATAGCAGATGTTGGCAAGGCCCCGGCGCGTTTTGATATGGATAAACTGACCAGCATAAATGCTCACTATATGCGCGCCGCACATGATATGCGTTTGGCCAAGCTAGCATTGCCCAAAATAGCCGATATTTTGGATGGAAAGCTCGTCCCTGAAGCTGCAGATAGGCTGATAAAAGGTATGCCCGGATTAAAGGAACGTGCTAAAACATTAGTGGAACTAGCTGAAAATGCTGTATTTTATTGTAAAGCACGGCCTTTGGTAATCAACGAAAAAGCCCAGAAACTTCTTATCGGTGATGCCCCTGACAAACTGGCAAAATTTAGTGCTATATTGGCTGTAACGCCTGATTGGAGTGCCCCGTCGCTTGAAGAGCAAGCTAGGGTCTTTGCCGAAGAAAATGGCTCTAAACTAGGGGCAATAGCACAACCACTTCGCGCGGCATTAACCGGGTCCAATTCGTCACCAGGAATATTTGAAATTATGGAAGTTCTTGGCCGCGACGAAACCCTAGATCGCATTGATGATGCTATCTCTGGGGTTAATTGATATAATTAGGCGGTTAAAATACGTTGATAAAAAAGGTGTAGCTACAAAATAATAGGTGTGGACAGCTGAGCAAAATGCCCTGCCCCCCCATAACCAGAGAGGAAAGCATGCCAGATCCAAAATTATCCAGTAAGTCATTTACCCTTACAAACAATGAAACGGGACAAAGCTGGGAATTGCCGCTGCTAGAAGGCAGTGTTGGCCCTAGCGTTATTGATATTCGCAAACTTTATGCCGATACGGGCTGCTTTACCTATGATCCGGGGTATACCTCAACTGGCAGTTGCCAATCTGAAATTACCTATATCGATGGCGAAAAAGGTGAGCTTCTTTATCGCGGTTACCCGATTGAGCAGTTGGCCGAAGATTCGACCTTTATGGAAGTGTGCTACCTACTAATTTATGGTGAGCTTCCGACCCAAGACGAGAAAGATAAATTTCTTGACCGCATAACCTATCACACCATGCTGCACGAACAGATTAACTACTTCTTTCGTGGGTTCAGGCGAGATTCTCACCCTATGGCTATTATGGTTGGTGTGGTTGGCGCGCTTTCAGCGTTTTATCATGACAGCACAGATATTACCGACCCAAAACATCGTTTTATCGCCTCTACCCGCATGATTGCTAAAATGCCGTCTATTGCTGCTAATGCGTATCGTTATTCACGCGGCTTGCCGTTTTCTTATCCACGCAACGACCTTAAATTTTCGGAAAATTTTCTTTATATGATGTTTTCTAATCCGTGCGAGGAATACGTAATAAACCCAATCTTAGCCAAGGCTATGGACCGTATTCTTATTCTTCATGCCGATCATGAACAAAATGCTTCCACCTCAACCGTACGCATTGCCGGGTCATCTGGCGCCAACCCATTTGCCTGCATTGCCTCTGGCATAGCGTCCCTTTGGGGGCCGGCACATGGTGGGGCCAACGAAGCTGTTCTTTCTATGCTTGAAGAAATAGGTAGCGCAGACCGGGTTGATGAATTTGTAAAACGCGCCAAGGATAAAAACGATCCTTTCCGTCTTATGGGTTTTGGGCACCGGGTTTACAAAAACTATGACCCCCGCGCCAAGGTCATGCGCCAAACATGCCACGAAGTATTAAATGATTTGGGGATTAAAGATGATCCTCTGCTTGATTTGGCAATGAAGTTGGAAAAAATTGCACTGGAAGATGAATACTTCATCGAAAAGAAACTTTACCCCAACGTTGATTTTTATTCTGGCATCATCTTCAAGGCCATGGGCATACCGACATCCATGTTTACCGTGCTGTTTGCGGTAGCCCGTGTTGTTGGCTGGGTTGCCCAATGGAACGAAATGATCGAAGACCCCTCACAAAAAATTGGTCGTCCGCGCCAGCTTTACACCGGGGCGAAACACAGAGATTTTGTTCCCATTGACAAACGCTAACAACCAAAACAACGATGTCAAATCATCGCCCGGAACTGTTGTGGTTTGCGAAACCGGGGAAGGTAAGTTTTCACAATGGGTTTCCATTGGTGGCAAACACACAATGCGTTCAGACGAACCGGTTAAGGTTGGCGGCGATGATAGCGGACCGTCACCTTATGATTTATTGCTGGCGGGCCTAGGGTCATGCACATCTATGACCATACGCATGTACGCCAATAGAAAAAAATGGCCTCTAAAAAACGTGGTGGTCACACTTAGCCATGAAAAAAGTTATGCCGAAGATTGCGCAGACTGCGCCGACAAAAAAGGTGCAAAAATAGATCACATCCACAGGAACATAAAAATTATTGGCGAGCTGAGCGATGAGCAGCGCAAACGGTTATTGGAAATTGCTGATATGTGCCCTGTTCACCGAACACTACATTCGGATATTAAGGTCACTACAGCAGAAGACATAACCTAAATTATTTTTTCTCGATAAGTTCTATTTTATAACCATCTGGATCTTCGATAAATGCTATCACCGTTGTTCCATGTTTCATTGGGCCGGGTGGACGCGGTATAGGAACCCCTTCGTTGGCCATTTTATCACAGGTTGCA
>JAOUJU010000355.1 GCA_029883045.1 Rhodospirillaceae bacterium | reverse complement strand
GTCGAAATTGTTAGGCGCAGAATTGATGAAACTGGCGTGCGTGAACCGACTATCGTACGCCAAGGCGAAGAGCGCATACTTGTACAGTTGCCAGGCATTGACGATCCCGAACGGGTAAAACGTTTGTTGGGCAAAACTGCAAAACTTACGTTTCATTTGGTTGCCCCTAATTCATCCGACGCAATTCTTTCGGGCAGGGTTCCGCCGGGAACAAGGTTATTGCCTAGCGTTACAAACGTACCGGGGCAGCAAAATAAATATCTAATCAAAAAGCGGGTAATGGTTTCGGGTGATACCCTTATTGATGCAACGCCGGGGTTTGATTCACGCAATAATGAACCTGTTGTAAATTTTCGCTTTGACTCGGCTGGGGCCAAACGATTTGGTGATGTAACGGTAAAAAATGTTGGCAATCCATTCGCAATTGTTTTGGATGGCAAGGTCATAAGCGCGCCTGTTATCCGCGAGCCTATCTTGGGTGGTGCCGGACAGATCAGTGGTAATTTTTCCACCGAGGAAGCCAAGGATTTGTCGCTATTGCTGCGTGCCGGCGCATTGCCAGCACCTCTGACCGTGCTTGAAGAACGAAGCGTAGGGCCGGGGTTGGGCGCAGATTCGATTGCTTCGGGCAAGGTTGCATCAATAGTTGGGTTGATGTTCGTTATTGTTTTTATGGCGCTATATTATGGACGTTTTGGCCTGATGGCCGATGCAGCGCTTATCATGAATATAATTTTGATAATTGGCGCGTTATCAGCACTGCAGGCAACGCTTACGTTGCCGGGGATTGCCGGTATTGTTCTTACTATTGGCATGGCGGTTGATGCTAATGTTCTTATTTTTGAACGCATTCGCGAAGAAATTAAAAACGGACGCACCGTCATAAGTGCGATCGAATCTGGTTATGCGCGTGCAATTACCACCATTATTGATGCCAATGTAACTACCCTGATTGCCGCATTGTTGCTTTATCAATTTGGCTCCGGACCAGTTCGTGGCTTTGCGGTAACGTTAGCGGTTGGTATTGCTACATCAATGTTTACCGCAATTTGGCTTACGCGATTGATTGTGATTGCATGGTTAAGACGCACCCGTCCACAAACGCTTGAAATATAAATAGGTGGATTAATATGCCGCGCTTTAAACTTATTCCCGAAAAACCAAACGTCAATTTTATTGGTCGCAGGGTTATATTCTTCATTTTTTCTGCTCTGCTGATAGCATCGTCAATTGGTATGTTTTCGGCCAAGGGGCTAAATTACGGTATTGATTTTACCGGCGGCATAATGATTGAAATTAAAACAACTGAGCCCAACCAAATATCGCTTTTGCGCGAACGGCTTTCCGGTCTAGAGCTAGGATCTATTGAACTGCAAGAATTTGGTGCGCCTGACGACATACTTATACGAATTCAGCGCCAAGATGGCAGCGAGGAAGCACAGCAACAAGCTGTAACTAGCGCCAAAGAGGCAATGGGAAACATTGTTGCCGAATACCGCCGGACCGAATTGGTTGGACCCAAAGTTTCTGATGAGCTGTTTATGAACGGTATTTATGCGGTCGTATCAGCAATGTTGGCTATTTTGGTATATATCTGGTTCAGGTTTGAATGGCAGTTTGGTCTTGGCGCTGTTATCGCTTTGCTGCACGACGTTATATCTACCATTGGCATATTTGCGTTATTGGGGCTTGAATTTAATCTGGCGACCGTTGCCGCTGTTCTGACAATTGCTGGGTATTCCATTAACGATACCGTGGTGGTGTTTGACCGGGTGCGCGAAAATATGCGCAAATACAAGGTCAAGCCAATGGACGAACTTCTTAATGATAGCGCCAATGAAACGCTTTCACGTACCGTGGTTACCAGCCTGACCACGCTTATTGCGCTGCTGGCCCTTTATATGCTGGGCGGCAGTGTCATTCGTGACTTTAGCTTTGCCATGATATGGGGCGTGCTTATTGGTACTTATTCATCGGTTTGTTTGGCGGTTCCGTCATTGATGTATTTGGGCGTTATACGACGTAGCTCCGATGACGATAACGAGGTTGAGCAAACCTCAGCCTAAAACCACAACCAACGCAAACCCGTCTTAATATTATTTTTTAAGGGGAATTAAGTTGTCACTTGATATAACCCCATTGGCGCCTAAGGGG
>JAOUJU010000356.1 GCA_029883045.1 Rhodospirillaceae bacterium | reverse complement strand
GACCATCAGCATATTTAATTTTTCACCCGAGATTGATTCATAATCTAGATCCACACCAACAATTGCATCGGCACCAATTTGGCGGGCACGTTCCAACATATCGTTTAAAGCAAATTCTTTGGCCTTTGCCAGCTCACCTTCATAAGCGCTCGAACGCCCACCGACGATGTCACGGATTCCAGCAAAAAAATCTTTGAAAATGTTTGCCCCCATTATGGCTTCGCCCGCGACAATGGCACAATATTCGGCGATTTCACGCCCTTCAATTGAATCGGTGGTGGTGACTATCATTTTTATTTTTCCTTTTTTGAAATTTAATTTTATCTATTAAATAGCACTTGTTGGCCCGCCTACAAGGGCACATTAAAATCTGAACAAAAGCTGGTGGCTTAATGGTATTTGACACTTTGCTTTGCGGTTCTTAGGTTGCGCCAATGAACGATGATACAAGCAAACCATTTGACGTAATTGTAATTGGCGGCGGGCACGCTGGCGCCGAGGCCGCGGCAGCAAGCGCGCGCATGGGCGCCAATACCGCACTTGTAACGCACCACATTGATAAAATTGGTGAAATGTCATGCAATCCGGCAATTGGTGGCCTGGGCAAGGGCCAATTGGTGCGCGAGGTTGATGCGCTGGATGGAATTATGGGCCGCGCCATTGATTTGGGCGGCATCCAGTTTCGCATGTTGAATAAATCCAAAGGTCCAGCTGTCTGGGGCCCGCGCGCGCAGGCCGACCGGAAACTTTATAAAAAAGCGGTTCTTGATCTGTTACGCGAAACAAAAAATTTGCACATTGTTGAGGGGTCGGTTGAAGACCTTGTAATTGACGGTGATGCTGGGTTACAGCGTATATCAGGTATTGTTATGGATAGTGGCCAGACCATAAGCGCGCCATGTGTTGTACTAACCACGGGCACTTTTCTTAATGGGATGATCCATGTTGGGACTAAAACTTGGCCTGCCGGACGAATGGGTGATGAGCCGTCTATTGGCCTTGCTAACACGTTGAAAATACACGGTTTTCCAACATCAAGGTTAAAAACCGGAACACCACCGCGCCTTGACGGTAAAACCATAGATTGGTCATCCCTTAGCCCCCAACCGGGCGACACGCCGCCCGTTCCATTTTCATATATGAACGATGAAATCAAACAACGCCAGATTGATTGTTATATAACCGGGACCACGCCGGCCACCCATGCACTGATAGATGCCAACCTTCAGCACGCGCCAATTTATTCAGGCCAGATCGAAGGAACCGGCCCACGGTACTGCCCATCGATTGAGGACAAGGTGGTTCGCTTTGCCGGGCGCGATCGACATCAGATATTTCTTGAACCCGAAGGTTATGACACCGACGTGGTGTACCCCAATGGCATCTCCACCTCATTGCCCGAAGAAATCCAGCTGGAAATGCTAAAGACAATCCCCGGCCTTGAAAACGCCATCATGATACAACCGGGCTATGCCATAGAATATGATTTTGTTGACCCGCGAGAGCTTTCAAATACCCTTGAAACCCGTCGTATTTCAGGCCTTTTTTTCGCGGGGCAGATAAATGGCACCACCGGCTACGAAGAAGCCGCAGCCCAAGGATTGCTTGCCGGTGCCAATGCAGCGCTTAAAGCAAGCAACGCCCAGCCATTGATCATAGACAGGGCCGAGGGATATATAGGCGTTATGATTGACGATCTGGTAACGCTAGGCACACAAGAGCCGTACCGCATGTTTACGTCCCGCGCCGAATACCGCCTGCGCCTTAGGGCTGACAATGCGGATCAGCGCTTAACACCAAAGGGGCTAGCGGTGGGGTTGGTGGGGCCAGAGCGCCAACAGGCCTTTGCCGCCAAAATGGAAAAGCTAGGTCGTGCGGTTTCCCTAGCGCAGGAGCTAACCTCAAGCCCTACAAAACTTATGAAATCTGGCATTTCCGTCAATCAGGACGGGCGGGCTAGAACAGCATTTGAAATGCTGGGGATGGCAGGCAGTACCGTTCAGACGCTGGCTAGCCATTGGCCGGAGCTGGGCGAAATAGACCCGCTAACAGCAGCCCAGCTGGAAATAGAAGCGGGGTACGCCAGTTATATCTACCGTCAGGATGCCGATGTTAGGGCATTTAGGGCGGACGAGGGCATGGCCCTGCCAGATG
>JAOUJU010000067.1 GCA_029883045.1 Rhodospirillaceae bacterium | reverse complement strand
AAATAATTGGTGCGTTTGCAGTTTTGTCCATTGCAATTATGGTCGGGACCGTTGTCGCCCTAAAAAATATCGATGTGAATAGTTTTAAAAATGAAATTACCGCTGAGCTAAAAAAGGCGACTGGTCGTGATGTTAAAATTGTTGGCGATCTAGGTTTAAGCGTATCGTTTAGCCCCAAACTAAGGGTAGAGGATGTTACTTTTGCTAATGCCCCATGGGGCAGCAAACCTGAAATGGTAACACTTGGTTTGCTTGAGGCAAAAGTAAGCCTGCTGGCGTTAATTTCAGGAGAAATAAATATAAATTATCTAATTATTTCAGATATGGACCTTTTGTTAGAAACCGATGCAAAGGGGAACGCCAACTGGGATTTTCAGACGAAAAATAAATCCACCATAAATCAAAAAGAATCACCAACAAGCAAAGCACAGCTACCGACTGTGCGCGATATCAGGCTAAGAAATGTACGTGTTACCTATATTGACGGGGTACAAAAATCTAAATTCAGCGTAGCAATACCGCATATGAATTTAAGCTCTAAATCCGGCAATGATCCGGTGCGCGTTAACGTAAACGCTAAGCTAAACAGCGTTCCCCTTGATGTGGTTGCAACGATTGGCAGCTTTAATCAATTTTCCAATATTGATGAAATACCGTTTCCTGTAAATGTTGCAATAAGTTCATCTGGAATATTGGCAAAAATTGACGGAAATATGCATATTCCAAAAACCGGACTCAAAATTGGTCTTGATGCAAACCTAAGCGCAACAGATATGGAATCACTGGGAAAAATGGCAGAAACACAACTGCCCCCGTTTTCAAAAATTGAATTTTCAGCACGCCTTGATGGTGATGCCATTAATTACAAAATATCAAAAATAAATGCTGTTTTGGGCCATAGCGATATTTCCGGCGATGCATCAATAAGCATAGCGGATAAAAGACCAGCAATTAAGGCAAACCTGAAATCTATATTGATGGATATTAGCGAAATTACATCTGCTGACAAAAAAAATGAAACCGAAACAAGTGATAAATTATTTTCCAGCAATCCAATAAGTTTTTCTGGACTAAAATCTGTTGATATTGATCTGGCGTATAATGCAGATGCAGTAAAAGTGGATGTGCTGAAATTAAAAAAATTATCAACCAAAGTTACTTTAAAAAACGGAAAACTTGCGATCAATCCTTTCAACGTTTCTGTTGGTGATGGGTACCTTAGGGCACAAATTAATATTGATGGCACTGCGACAAAGCCCGCGATTGTAACAAAGATTTCAGCACGCAGTATTGATGCAGGAAGATTGTTAAGTGAATTTGAATTTGGCAACTACCTAACATTAAAAACCGACTTTGAGGCAGATTTAAAGGGGGCCGGGGTATCGGTTCACGATATAATGTCAGGCCTTGGCGGCACCTTAAGGTTTGTCGGCACAAATGGGCGTTTAAATGATGCTGTTATTTCAACCATTTCAACAGGGATTATGGACGTGCTGCCATGGGTTTCGCGCGCAGATTCTAATGTCATAAACTGTGTGGCTGTAGATATTCCAATACAATCTGGAATTGCTGTCGCAAATAAAATGTTTATGGATACCAACGGAATGACAATAATCGGCAAGGGCAAGGCAGATCTGGGAACAGAAATGCTTGATCTTGTGTTCTCTCCTAGGGCAAAAAATGTAAGCCTTGGAAGTTTTGCCGTGCCATTGGCCTTAAGCGGTAAGTTTAGCAATCCTGATTTTGGCATAAATCCAGAAGGGGTTGTTCTTGGCACAATTGATAATGTTGGCAACATTGTCGGCGATGGGGCGGGTGCGCTTGGTGGGTTATTGGGCACCACCTTAGGCATGCGAGGGGATTCCCCCCCTCCGAGTGACTATGATCCATGCATTAAATTTCTTTCGAATAAAAAAAATGCACCTAAAGCGGTTACAAATGATCCAACAAACAATGAAGCGGCACCAAAAAATAACCCAACTACAGCGGTAAAAGATTTAACCAATTCTATTGAAAAAAGTATTGGTGGTGCAATTAAAGGTATTTTTGGCAATAAATGAAAAAACGTTTTTACAAAGATGCAACAATTTCAGATGACCTAGATGGAAATGGATATTGTGTTTTGCTTGATGGCAAAAAAATAATGACCCCCGCTGGTGAACCGTTTTTGCTTCCTACCTCTGTATTGGCCGATGCCATTGCATCTGAATGGAATGCGCAACTAGATGAAATACAACCGACAACCATGCCACTTACACAAATTGCCGGAACTGCAATAGACCGTGTAAGCAAAACCCGAGAAGACGTTATTGATGGTCTTTTAAAATACGCAGGGACTGACCTTCTTTGCCACCTAGCGGAAAACCCACCTGAATTGGTTGAGCGCCAACAGGCCAAATGGCAGCCGTTATTAGATTGGGCGGCAAGCGAGCTTGGCGCACGGCTTATTCCCACCAACGGAATAATTGCCAAAACACAATCGGATGATGCCATAAGCGCCCTAAGACTAGAGATTGAAAAAATTGATACGCACAATTTAACCGCACTTGCTGTTCTTGTGGGAACCTGTGGTTCCATTGTGTTGGGGTTGGCGCTTTACCATAAACATATAAACGCACAGACGGTATTTGATTGCTCAATGCTTGATAATACATGGCAAGCCGAAAACTGGGGTGAAGATTGGGAAGCCAAAGAACGAGCAGAATTAGTTATGGCTGAGATAAAAGATATTGAAAAATTTTTTGAACTTTTGCGTGAGGCATAAAACTGCATTCGTTTATATGCGGATTTAAGGCTCAACCTTTTCTTCAATTTGATGACGGAAAATTAGTGGTAATTGGGTAAAGCTAAACACCAACGTAAGCGGCATAATTCCAAATACTTTGAAGCTTACCCATATATCAGTTGTTTGCGTGCGCCAAACAAATTCATTTAATATTGCCAACAATATAAAAAACCAAGCCCATCGCCATGTGAGTTTGCGCCAGCCCTCATCGTCAATATGTATTGCGCTTTCAAATACGTTTTTAAGAAAATTGCGCCCGGTTGCTAGTCCGACAAAAAGCGCAGATGCAAAAAGGGTGTTTACAATGGTTGGCTTTAACTTAATGAACATATCATCATCAAGCGCAATGGTAAGACCACCAAAAACCATAATAAAAAATCCACCAATCAGCAAAATGGCGGGCAGGCGTCTAGTTTTTATATATGAAAATATAAGCGAAATAGTGGTGGCCACCATGAATGTTGCGGTAGCCGTCATGATCCCCCATTTTGCATTAACTACAAAAAATATTAAAAGCGGGCCCATTTCAAGGGCCATTTTAAGGCCATGATTAACGGGCTGGTTGGCAGTTGTTTTGGTGATGCTGTCGCTCATGTTCTTGGCTTATATCAGGCTTAAACCATCGTTAAAACCGCTAAATATAATTTTTTAAATAAGGCGGCATCTACCATTGCGACATGGCCGCGAAACGCCATTTCTAAGGTGCATAAAGGCACTATACATGCTAAGAAAAATAGTAATTAAAGGGTGGCTTTAAAGTATGCGTAAAATCATAGACGAACTTGAAAAAAGACGCGAACGCGCGCGCCTTGGTGGTGGCAAAGAGCGCATATCGCGCCAGCACGCCAAGGGCAAACTTAGTGCGCGCGAACGCATTGAATTATTGTTGGATCCCGGAACCTTTGAAGAATGGGATATGTTCGTTGAGCATCGCTGTATAGATTTTGGTATGGACAAACAAACCATTCCCGGTGATGGGGTGGTTACCGGATACGGCACCATCAACGGCAGGCTGATATTTGTTTTTTCACAAGATTTTACCGTGTTTGGCGGTTCGCTATCGGAATCACACGCCGCAAAAATTTGCAAAATAATGGATCAAGCGATGAAGGTCGGTGCGCCGGTAATCGGGCTTAATGATTCCGGCGGTGCGCGCATCCAAGAAGGGGTGTCATCGCTTTCTGGTTACGCCGAAGTATTCCAGCGTAACGTTGAAGCATCAGGGGTGATACCGCAAATATCGGTAATTATGGGCCCGTGCGCGGGCGGGGCGGTTTATTCGCCAGCCATTACCGATTTCATTTTTATGGTCGAAGATACTTCATATATGTTTGTTACCGGACCTGACGTTGTGAAAACCGTTACCCACGAAGAGGTAACCCACGAAGATTTAGGTGGGGCTACCACCCACACATCTAAATCAGGTGTTGCGCACGATGCTTTTGCCAATGATGCCGAGGCGCTTTTATACCTACGTCGCTTTGTTGATTTTTTGCCTGCCAATAATCGTGAACAACCACCTGTTCGCCCGACACCCGACAGCCCCGAGCGCGCGGAAATGTCATTGGATACATTGGTTCCTGCCAATGCCAACAAACCTTACGACATGAAAGAATTAATCGAAAAAGTTGTTGATGAAGGTGATTTTTTTGAATTGCAGCCCAATTATGCCGCCAACATAATTATTGGCTTCGCCCGGATGGAAGGTTCAACCATTGGCATTGTTGCCAACCAACCGATGGTGCTGGCGGGGTGTTTGGATATTGACTCGTCAATCAAGGCTGCACGCTTTGTACGGTTTTGCGATGCTTTTAATATTCCAATCATTACCTTTGTTGATGTGCCGGGGTTTTTGCCGGGCACCGCGCAAGAGCTAGGCGGAATTATAAAACACGGGGCAAAGCTGCTTTATGCCTATGCAGAATCTACTGTTCCCAAGGTAACCATAATTACCCGTAAAGCATATGGTGGGGCATATGATGTGATGAGCTCAAAACCTCTTCGTGGTGATGTAAACTTTGCATGGCCCAGCGCCGAAATTGCGGTTATGGGGCCCAAGGGTGCGGTTGAAATTATTTTCCGCGGTGATCTTGATAGTGAAGAAAAGATAAAATTACGCACCGATGAATACCGCGAACGATTTGCCAACCCATTTATTGCTGCCCAACGTGGTTTCATTGATGATGTAATCATGCCGCATAATACGCGCGTGCGCATTTGCCGTTCGTTGCGTATGTTAAAGAACAAAAAAATTGAAAATCCGTGGAAAAAACACGGCAATATTCCGTTGTAGAAAATGTAAATATTAAAATGACCGTAGACCCAAATGTCATAAACCAAGAACTACACAAGCAAAACTCGCGCGATTTGGGCCGAATTGCCGCGCAAATATTAATGTATTTTGCTGCCGCATTTGTTTCTATCTGGGCTAACGTTACGTACCTGCCGCAATGGCCATTATTTGTTGTGGTTTTGCTGGGCGGTGGGGTTTATCTGGTTCCACGCACGCGTCGCCTAATGCAAAGGTTCGAAGGTAACCGTCGTGAAAACAATGGATGATTATTGATGGTCAAAAAAACAAAACCGTTCAAAAAAATACTCATTGCCAATCGCGGTGAAATTGCGTGTCGGGTAATTCGCTCGGCCCGGGAAATGGGCATTAAAACGGTTGCTATTTATTCCGAGGCCGACATTGATGCCCTGCATGTATCGCACGCCGATGAGGCAGTATGCGTTGGCCCGCCACCCAGCTCAGAAAGCTATCTAAATATCAAATCCATAATGAACGCCATAAAACAAACGGGCGCAGAGGCGGTGCATCCGGGTTATGGGTTTTTATCTGAAAATGCGGCTTTTGGCCGGGCCTTAAAAAAAGCAGGCATAACATTTATTGGCCCCAATGAACTGGCAATCAAAGCCATGGGCGATAAAATTGAATCTAAAAAATTGGCGGAAAAAAACGGTGTTAATGTTATTCCCGGCCATACTGCCGCACTAAAAAACGAAAAAGAAGCATTAAGTGTCGCTAAAAAAATAGGCTATCCGGTAATGCTAAAAGCATCGGCTGGTGGCGGCGGCAAGGGAATGCGTGTTTGCAAAAACGAAACAGATGTAATCGAGGCTTTTGTTTCTGCAGTGCGCGAAGCAAAATCCAGTTTTGGTGATGACCGGGTTTTCATGGAAAAATATATTGAAAACCCGCGTCATATTGAAATACAGGTTCTGGCTGATAGCTTTGGTAACACGGTTTACTTGTTTGAACGCGAATGCTCCATCCAACGGCGCCATCAAAAAGTAATTGAAGAAGCCCCAAGTCCGTTTTTGGATGAAAAAACACGTGCCGCTATGGGTGCGCAGGCGGTAAAACTAGCCAAAGCGGTAAAATATGTTTCGGCCGGTACGGTTGAATTCATAGTTGATTCTAAAAAGAACTTTTATTTTTTGGAAATGAATACCCGCCTACAGGTTGAGCACCCAGTAACGGAAAAAATAACTGGCCTTGATTTGGTTGAACTAATGATACGCATTGCCGCTGGGGAAAAATTACCGTTTAAACAAGCTGATCTTAAAATAAACGGCTGGGCAATTGAAAGTCGGATTTACGCCGAAGATCCATTTCGTGGGTTTTTGCCATCAATTGGGCGTCTATCAAAATATTCCGAACCGCAGGGATCAAAAAATGTTCGGGTTGATAGCGGTGTCTATGAAGGCGGCGAAATTTCAATGCATTATGACCCAATGATTGCCAAACTGGTTAGCTACGGAAAAAACCGGTCCGAGGCAATCAAACACATGCGCCACGCCCTTGATGAATTTTATATTCGTGGCGTCAGAAATAATATTTCATTTCTTTCGGCTCTGGTTTGCCACCCGCGTTTTGCCAAAGGTGATCTTTCAACCAATTTTATTGCAGATGAATACCCAAGTGGGTTTAGCTCTGCCAATGTGCCACACGATAACCCCGCCCATTTGGTTGCGGTGGCGGCGTCTGTTCATATGGCATACCAAATGCGAGCAGCCCTTATATCGGGGCGGGTTCCTGGACGCGATAGGGCTGTTTGTAACGAATGGGTGGTACACATTAATGGAATCAAGGTTTCAGTGTTGGTTGAACCTTTTACAGGCGGCTGGAATGTTGAAATAATTTCCAAAGCCAAGGGGATTGCACCGCAAAAACTAAAAGTAATCTCAGACTGGCAGACTGGCGATGCGGTATTTACGGCAGATATTTCAGGTACACCTGCAATACTACAAATAAACCGTTTGCAGGTTGGCTACCAAATAAGCCATTCCGGAACCATCCTTGATGTCCATGTTTTATCGAAACTAGCCAGCGGATTCTTTGATATGATGCCGGAAAAACGTGTTAGCGATACCTCACGTTTGTTGATGTCGCCGATGCCGGGGCTTTTGCTGTCATTGGCGGTGAGCAAGGGACAAGAAGTAAAAGCAGGTGAAGAACTGGCCGTAATTGAAGCCATGAAAATGGAAAACGTGCTTCGCGCCCAACAAGACGGTATTGTAAAAGAAATAAAGGCCACCCCCGGAGACAGCCTTGCGGTTGATCAAATTATTGTCGAATTTGAATAACGCTGGACCTAATAATAAAAAAAGGATGCCCCACCTATGACGACAGGAAAAACAGATAATGTAATTCCATTTCGTTCGTCAGCAGACCTTAGTAAAAAAAATAATCCTAAGAAAAAAAGAATATCTACCCGCAATTCCCACATCGCCCCACAATTTCCACACCATGACCGGGTTGTCCGCCTTACCCTTAGGGGCTTGGTAAAAGAAGAAAGCTTTATCCGCTGGTTGGTAGAAGAGGCGGTGCAGTTGCACCTTGATGGTTGGGCTAGAAACCGAAACGACGGCGAGATGGATGTGTTGTTGGCGGGTGATACAGGCGACGTTCGCCAAATGTTGGAATTTCTGCGCGAAGGACCGCGCCCGGTTGATATGCTTTTGGTCGAAGAAAAAGCCTTGCATGGTGACGAGCCGTTATGGAGCGGTTTTCACCATCTTTCGCCCAGCGAAGTTTGAGCATTGTTTAAATGACTGATTTAATTTCTGTTCACGTAATAATAAGCGGTCGCGTACAAGGCGTGTGGTATCGCGCCTGGTGTAAAAAAGAAGCTGATAAATTATCACTAAACGGCTGGGTAAGAAACAAACAAGACAAAACGGTCGAAGCGGTTTTTTCAGGGCCCAAACAAAATGTAGAAAAAATGATTGCGGCGTGCAAAAAAGGCCCACCACTGGCCAACGTTAGCGATATTAAAATAACTGAAAATTATAATGCATTGCCTGAACCGGGCTTTCACACGCTTAGCGATGATTAAATTTTTTAAAAACTGCTATCAGCCGTTTTGCGGGCAAAGACTTCTTCAAAAACATTTCGCATTACTTTGTCTACATCGGTCATTGATGCATCAATACCTAATGCGTGCAATGACGTTACCCCGTGTTGGGCAACGCCACATGGAACAATACCTGAAAAATGCGTAAGGTCGGGATGCACGTTGAATGCAATACCGTGAAAGCTAACCCATTTACGTACCCTCACGCCGATTGCACCAATTTTATCTTCCAATCCGCTGCCATCATTTCGCTGAACCCAGATGCCGACTCGGCCTTCGCGGCGCATGGCAGTTACATCAAAATGTGCTGCGGTGCGTATCATCCATTCCTCAAGATCGAAAACAAAACGTCTAACATCTGATTTGCGATTTTTTAAATCCATCATCACATAGCCAACCCGCTGGCCGGGGCCGTGATATGTATGTTGGCCACCGCGCCCAGTTTTAAAAACTGGGAACTTTTCCTCATCTAAAAGATCGGCGTCATTGGCGCTGGTGCCGGCGGTATAAAGTGGTGGATGTTCCACTAGCCACACCGCAT
>JAOUJU010000354.1 GCA_029883045.1 Rhodospirillaceae bacterium | reverse complement strand
CCCGCCGGGCAGCAGAAGGCATGAAATTAATTGCCGAAAACAAATGGACCGGTTGGACGCCAACCCAATTAATGGGAAGCCAGATAGGCAACAAACGTTTGGGCGTGCTGGGCATGGGGCGTATCGGCCAAGCAACGGCAGATCGCGCCCGGGCATTTGGAATGGAAATTCATTATCATAATCGCTCGCGCCTTGCGCCCGAATTGGAAAAAGGCGCCACCTATTATGAAAGCGCCGAGGGGTTATTGGCAGTATCAGACGTGCTTTCAATTCATTGCCCGTTAACGCCAGAAACAAAGAAATTTTTAAATGCCACGCGCATTGCCATGTTGCCCAAGGGCGCGGTGGTCATAAATACCGCACGTGGCCCGATAATAGATGATGATGCGTTGATAGCGGCACTTAAAACCAAACATATAAGCGCCGCCGGATTAGACGTATTTGATGGTGAACCAAAATTAAACCAAGGTTACACAAAATTAGAAAACGTGTTTTTGCTGCCCCATTTAGGTAGCGCCACAGTGGAAACCAGAAACGCCATGGGCTTTAAGGCACTGGATAATCTAGATGCATTTTTTGCCAGCAGCCCACCGCCCAACCGGGTTAATTGAACCGTCCACACATAAAAAAACCGCCCGGTATTTCACAGGCGGTTTTTTATTTTTTGCTGTTACTTTGTTTAGCGGCGTTCACCGAAAAGTCGCAGCAACATGATAAACAGGTTGATGAAATCTAGGTAAAGGGTCAGCGCACCCATGATGGCTTTTTTGCCAGCGGTTACGTGACCATCTGATTCAAGATACATCAATTTAATTTTTTGGGTATCGTATGCGGTCAAGCCAACAAATATGCCAACACCAGCAATCGATATAACCCAATACAACATTGGGCTTTGCATAAATATGTTTACAATAGATGCAATAATAATACCGATAAGACCCATAATCAAAAACGAACCAAACGCGGTTAGGTCACGTTTTGTGCTGTAGCCATAAATGCTCATGCCAGCAAAGGTGCCTGCGGTAATGAAAAACACCCGGGCAATTGATGCACCGGTGTAAACCACAAATATTGATGCTAACGAAAGCCCCATGACGGCGGCAAATGCCCAGAACAATCCTTGTACGGTGGGCAGGCTCATTTTATTGATGCCAAATGATAGGGCAAAAACAAAACCAAGCGGTGCCAGCATTACCACCCACATTAACGGTGTGCCGTAAATGGTTTGCATCATGGTATCAGAGCTTGCGGTAAGCATGGCGACCACGCCTGTAAGCGCTAAGCCCGATGCCATATAATTATAAACTTTGAGCATGTGTGCGCGAAGCCCGGCATCAATTGCGCTGCCCGCACGGGTGGCAGAGCCGGTGTTTAACGTTTTTGTATCTTGACCAAAAGCCATTGGAATTGGTTCCTCTAAATTGTTTCTATCTAGGCTTAATATGTCAGGAAATTGGGGCAAATCAAGGGCAACTGACAAAAAAATACAGAAAAAAACGTGTAATTTGTACGCCTTAAAAATGTTAAACGTTTTTTCTATTCATTCCTAAGGTGCATTGCCGCTTTTTCACCCAGTGCGCTCCATGTGCCCACAAGGCCCGAAAGGGTCGTAAACACCACGCCAGCACTCAACGTTAGCAAGGCAACGGTTGGCTGAAATGCCCACGTCATATCCATTAGCTGGGTAATTACCGCCCATGAAATAAATGTCCCAACCACAAGGGCAATAATTGCGGTCAAAAACCCCAACAGGGCATATTCGGCAACAAAGGCCCCTAGTATCTGCCTGCGGGTTGCGCCCAATACTTTAAACACGACCGAATCGTATACCCGCTTGGCATGGCCAGCGGCAATAGTTCCGGCCAGCACTATAATGCCAGCTAGTATGGTAACCGATGCGGTTCCTTGAATGGCGTTGGATATTCCTGCCAACATGTTATTTGCGGCCTCTAGGGCATCGCGCACCCGAATGGTTGATATATTGGGAAAATTATCAGCCATGCTTTGTTCGATTTTGCTTTCTACATTTAATGGGGCGCTGATTGCCGCAATATGGGTATGGGGCGCGCCTTCAAGGGTGCCCGGGGCAAAAATTATTGCAAAATCAAACCGTAATGTGCGCCAATCAATTTTACGTAAAGATTTTATTTCAGCTGTTATTTC
>JAOUJU010000066.1 GCA_029883045.1 Rhodospirillaceae bacterium | reverse complement strand
GATGCCATATTTTAACATGGCAATGCGTTCAATCCCGACACCAAAGGCGAAGCCTTGGTATTCTTTTGGATCAATGTTGCAATTTTCCAAAACTTTTTCGTTGACCATGCCGCAGCCAAGTATTTCCAACCAGTCTTCGCCGTGCCCAATTTTAAATTCCCCACCTTCACGGGTGCAGCCGATATCAACTTCGGCGCTGGGTTCGGTAAAAGGAAAATAGCTTGGACGAAACTGCAATGGTAAATCATCAACCCCGAAATAAGCGCGACAAAAATCTGTCAGCACACCTTTTAGGTGGGTCATGTTGGTGGCCTTATCAATTACCAAACCTTCGACCTGATGAAACATCGGGCTATGGGTGGCGTCATAATCACAACGATAAGTGCGCCCCGGCGCAATAATGCGCAACGGTGGTTTTTCATTCAGCATAGTGTGAACCTGCACCGGTGATGTATGGGTGCGTAAAACCTTGCGCCCTTTTTCACCAACACCGGGCAAATAAAACGTGTCGTGTTCTTGGCGGGCGGGGTGATCTTCGGGAATGTTAAGTGCGGTAAAGTTATACCAGTCGTCTTCTATTTCGGGACCTTCGGCAACGGAAAAACCCATTTCACCAAATATGGCAATTACTTCGTCTATGGTTTGGCTGATGGGGTGAACGGTGCCTTGTTGTTCGGGTCGGGTTGGCAGGGTTACATCAACTTTTTCTTCCATTAATCTGGCGCTCATTTCGGCCATGGAAAGAGATTCTTTTTTTGCCTCGATAGCACTTGCGACCGCACCCTTGATTTCATTTAATTCTTGCCCGGCTGATTTTCGTTCATCAACCGCAAGCGCACTTAGGCCCTTCATTGCATCGGTCAGCGCACCTTTTTTACCCAACGCATGAACGCGCACTTCTTCTAGTGCCGCCATTGTAAGGGCACTATCAACCATGGCCATAAGGTCTGATTTAAGTTTGTCGTTACTGCCCACGTCTGTTTCCCCTTTTGTGACGCGCCATTGGATAATAATCTTAAAAAAAAGAAAGGGGCTAGGCTTGGCGCCCAGCCCCTCTCTCTTAATAATTTACTGGGTATGAAACCCGGTGCTTACTTGGCGAGAGCGGCCTGGGCCTGTTCTACCAAGCTTTTAAACGATTCCGGCTCATGAATGGCGATGTCGGAAAGAACCTTACGATCAAGTTCAATTCCGGCAAGGTTAAGACCATTAATAAACTGGGAATAGGTCATGCCGAACAAACGTGCACCAGCGTTGATACGTTGAATCCACAATTTGCGAAATTCGCGCTTTTTGGTACGACGATCGCGGTATGCATACTGCAGGCCTTTTTCCACGCTTTGAATTGCAACGCGAAAATTGGTGCTGCTACGGCCACGATAGCCTTTTGCTGCTTTAATTACTTTTTTGTGTCTAGCGTGTGTTGTTACGCCACGTGATACTCTTGCCATTTTGTTTCTCCGCTTAAGCTATGGGTTCAGGCGTAAGGCATATATGATTTAACAATGCGCGCATCTTGATCGGCTAAGATCATGGTGCCGCGCGCTTTGCGCTTCATAGATTGAGGACGCTTGCGCATTCCATGCCGCTTGAAAGCCACTGCTGCGCGTACCTTGCCAGAACCGGTCAAGGTGAAACGCTTTTTGGCACTCGACTTAGTCTTTAGCTTGGGCATTTTGCTCTTCCTTTTTCTAAATATTAAGGGATTACGGCCAAAGAGATCGTAACCCCGGGTCTTCGCTTCTGGGCGGTCGAGGCATGCCCTGCCATGCCGCCCGGTCCATCAAACCGCTTAAAACCTAAGCGTGATGGACGCCGGGTTATAGCCCGGTCAGGGCCAATTATGCAAGGCCCCTTTAGCGTTTTTGGGGTGTTTCTTAAGATTAAGCGGTGGTATTTGGCAAAACCGCCAAAAACCAACAATAAAAACCCCTAAACTGCCCCCAGACCATATCCTAGTCTGGGGGCAGTTTAGGGGCATTAAACGGCTTAAATTAAGGTTTTTATTGGACTATGGGGCCCAGTACCATGGTCATCATCCGACCTTCGCTTTTAGGCATCTGTTCGACCTTGGCCAGATCTTCTAGCTGATCGCGCATTTTTATTAGCACCTGAAGGCCAAGCTCCTGATGGGCCATTTCACGCCCACGGAAACGAATGGTAACTTTTACCTTGTCGCCACTGTCGAGAAACTTGCGTGCGGCCTTCATTTTTACTTCGTAATCGTGGACATCAATGCCGGGGCGCAGCTTGATTTCCTTAACCGACACTACTTTTTGTTTTTTCTTGGCTTCGTTTTTCTTTTTCTGTTCCTCGTATTTATATTTGCCATAATCGAGAATTTTACAGACGGGAGGTTCGGCGTTGGGCGAAACCTCTACCAGATCGAGGCCAAAATCAGCGGCCATAGTGATTGCTTCGGCTACTGGTGTTACGCCTATCATTTCACCTTCGGGGCCAACTAGGCGTACTTCTTGGGCGGTAATACCTTCGTTGATGCGCGGGCCTTTTTGTGCCGGCGGCTGGTTTTGCGGTGGTCTTGGGATGGTTTTTCTCCTTTAAAGTTTCAACAAAAATTCAGTATATAGATAATATGGGCCTTTGGCTTTAAACAAGCGGTCCTTTTGCTTCGGCCAATAAGATATCAATCGCATCCTTAATCGCAAGGACTTCTTGATCCTTGCCGCCAAGCCGTCTTAAGGCCACGGTGCCTTCTTCGGCTTCGCGTTTACCCACAACCAATATGGCCGGAACCTTGGCATGGCTATGTTTGCGTATTTTGTAGTTAATCTTTTCGTTATCGATATCAAGTTCGGCGCGAAATCCAGCCTTAACCAATGCGCCCATTACCTCGGTTGCATATTCATCAGCATCGGACGTTATGGTGGTTACCACCGCCTGCACCGGGGCCAACCATAACGGCATACGCCCAGCGTAATTTTCAATCAATATACCAACGAAGCGTTCGAACGACCCTAAAATGGCGCGATGCAACATTACCGGGCGGTGTTTTTCACCATCAATACCGATGTAATTAGCATCAAGGCGTTCAGGTAAAACAAAATCAACCTGCAGTGTGCCACACTGCCAATCGCGACCGATGGCATCACGCAACACAAATTCAAGTTTGGGGCCATAAAATGCACCCTCGCCGGGGTTAAGTGTCCATGAAAGACCCGCATCTTCGGTTGCTTCTTTTAATGCATTTTCTGCCTTGTCCCAGGTTTCATCGTTACCGGCGCGAACGGGGGGACGGTCAGAAAATTTAACTGCTACTTCTTCAAAGCCAAGGTCTTTGTAAACATCTAACAATAGTTCGCAAAAAGCCTTGGTCTCTTCGGTGATTTGGTCTTCGGTACAAAATATGTGGGCGTCATCTTGGGTAAAGGCGCGCACCCGCATTATACCGTGCAGCGCACCCGATGGTTCGTTGCGATGGCACGAGCCAAATTCCGCCATGCGTAACGGCAAGTCGCGATAGCTTTTTGTCCCTTGGCGAAATATCTGAACGTGGCAAGGGCAGTTCATTGGTTTGATCGCCAATATTTTATCTTCGGATTCGGAAACAAACATATTCTCGCGGAATTTTTCCCAATGCCCGGATGCTTCCCATAAGGAACGATCAACCAGTTGCGGGGTGTTTACTTCGACGTATCCGGTATTTTCTAATTTGGTACGAATATAGTTTTGCAAGATGCGGTACATGGTCCACCCTTTAGGGTGCCAAAAAACTGATCCTTGGGCTTCTTCTTGCAGATGAAACAATTCCATTTCACGGCCCAAACGGCGGTGGTCGCGTTTTTCCGCTTCTTCCACCATGTGCAGATATTCGCTTAGCTGTTTTTCATTGGCCCAGGCGGTTCCATAAATGCGTTGCAGCATTTCATTTTTTGAATCACCGCGCCAATAAGCACCAGCTAGTTTTGTCAGCTTAAACGCCTTGCCCAAACGTCCGGTACTGGGTAAATGCGGGCCACGGCAAAGATCGATGAAGTCACCTTGGGAATAAAGGCTTACGTCTTCGCCGGCAGGGATGGATTCAATTAACTGGGCTTTATAATGTTCGCCCTTGTCTTTAAAAAATTCAATCGCTTCATCGCGCGGACGAACAGAACGAACAATTTTTTCATCGCGCTTTACTATTTCGTGCATACGCTTTTCGATAACGACCAAATCATCCGGGGTAAAAGGATCTGAACGGGCGAAATCGTAATAAAAACCGTTTTCAATGGAAGGGCCAATTGTAACTTGCACATCGGGGTAAAGCTCTTGTACCGCTTCAGCCATAATGTGGGCAGCATCATGGCGGATAAGATCAAGTGCATCTTCGTCCTTAGATGTGACCACGGAAAAGGCACTGTCTTTTTCTATTAAAAAGGAAAGGTCGCGCATTTCGCCGTCAACACGTACAGCCAACGCTGCTTTGGCAAGTCCCGGTCCGATGTCGGCAGCAACATCAAGCCCGGTTACGGGGGCATCAAATGTGCGCTTCGAGCCATCGGGAAGCGTAAGAGAAATCATATGGTTTTGCAGCCTCATTAATTGATGGTTTTGCCTAAAGTAGGGCAAGAAAATCCGAAATGTAGAGGGATTTAAGCCCCTGTCAAGGAAATGCGCCCATCTAATCTGCGTTATTTGGTGCTATCTGGGGGTTTCGCGCATAAGTGTGAGTATGGTCCAGACCTCACCCACCGAAAGCATCTTCAAATCATCGCGCCTGACGACCTTGACCCTTTTGCCCCGTGGCTGGCAAAGTTTTGGGTCACTTTCAGATGAAAATGCCACCACCGAAGGTGCACCAGCAGTAGCAATTATATGCATCGGCCCGGTATCATTTCCCAGCGCAATCTCTGCCCCACGACCAAGCGTGGCAATATCCACAAGGCTGGTTTTGGCACAAAGATTTAAAGAGCCCGGCACGTCACGTTCAATAATTATGCAAATGCCCCGCTCGGCCTCAGAGCCAATAATGACCGGGGTTATGTTCTGGGCCATCATTCTTTTGGCAATTTCTACGTAGTTTTCTATTGCCCAGCGTTTATCGGGACGATGGGCTGAACCACCCGGCACCAAAAGACCATATGGTCCATTTATGGCAAAGGCTGAAATATCCGACGCTGCCCATGAAAGATCTGCGCTTGGGACATCATTTATCCCAGCAATAGCCAATTGTTCTTTTTGGCGTTCAACCGTATGCAAAAATGCGCGTGCCGGGTCGGTGTGGGGGTGTGATGCACCACTAACAGAGCCTGACCATTCTGGCATTTTCCATTTTTCCCAAAATGGATCCAGTATGGTCCTAAGCCATGGACTCAACAGTTGAAAATAAAACCCGCTGCGATCTGATGTTTGTAGATCATAAATCCTGAGGAAATTTTTTTTCAAAATCCGTTTACGAAATTCAAGAATTTTTTTTATTTCATAAAGCTTTGGTCGCTGATCTACCCATACTTCGTTAAATAGCCCGCTTGCTTTTGCCAATTCAACATACGGTGCAGTGGTAAGCAATGTTATGTTCGCATTTGCGTGATGGTTGCGAATGGCGGCCATCGGGCCGAGGGCCTGAATGAAGTCACCCATAGCACCAAGCTTTATAACAAGAATATTTATATTATTTTTTTCTGACGGTTCCATGCTGCCCCTTTAAGAACCATTTAAACTGGTGTGCTGGCAATTGGTTTGCAGCTTTTGTTTAGGTGGTGGTTTTTTTCCGTTCAATAAATACTTCGCGATAAACATCAAGCGTTTTAGCACACATTGAATCCTTGGAAAAATTTTCACGCACATTTTTCATGGCACTTTCGGCCATTTTTTGCCTTACGTCTTTGTTCAAATCAAGGGCCTGACCAATGGCCTTTGCTAATTGTTCTTCGTTACCCGGTTCAACTAACCATCCGGTCTGGCCATCAATAATGGTTTCGCGGGCACCGCCGTGATCGGGCGCTATTATTGGGCGGCCAAGGGCTTGGGCCTCGGTCACTATGCGGCCAAAGGCTTCCGGGTCGGTTGATGCCGAAATTACAACATCGGCCAGCATATATGCTGCTGGCATATCATCACAATTATCAACAATGCGAACAACGCCATCTAAATCTAGTTTGCTTATTTGTTTTTCTAGCTCTTTACGATAGCCACTGCGGCCCTGATCTGAACCAACTAGCACACAACGTATGTCTTTGCGCCCCAAGCGAGCAACTGCCTGAATAAAAATTGATTGGCCCTTCCACCGGGTAAGGCGCCCGGGCAACATAACCACGGGCAGGCCTTCTTCTAGGCGCCACGCGCTTGCCAATTGCACAACACGTTCGGCGCTTACTTTGATTGGGTCAAAAGTTGCAATATCAACACCACGGTGAATTACACGAATACGCTCAGCCGCAACGCCGTAAATCCGCTTTAGGTGCCCAGCAATAAAGCTGGAAATTGCAATTACCCGTTCGCCTTTGGTCATTACCCTGTTGTATGAACGCTTCAGTTCACCGCGCGCACCATAGGTTCCATGAAATGTTGTAATAAAAGGTACGCCAGTTTTTTTGCAGGCCCGATACGCGCTCCACGCTGGTGCGCGTGAACGGGCATGAACTAAATCAATTTTTTCAGCTTTGATTAGCTTTACCAAACGCCCAACGTTAAGCCACATGGTTATGGGATTTTTAGAATGAAGCGGTAATTCAAAATGTTCGGCCCCAGCGCGCGCCAACTGATGCACCCTAGCACCACCATTTGAAGCAACCAAAGATCGCCAACCGATATCGTTAATGCACCCTGCAATTTCAATTGTTCCGCGCTCTACCCCGCCGCTTGAGCCAAGGGCAGGTAAAACCTGCAAAATTGTTTTACCGGGCATATCGGCGAAAGACGATTTATCGCCCAACCCTTCGGTTGCTGGCGCCCTTTTTATCCTATCGATAAAAGTGTTATTGTTGTTCACGTTCTAAAAACCTGCTTTTTTATATTTTACCGACAATAATGCCCAGCGGTTAATCTGTCATTTATTATAGGTAGTGGGCCAAATACATATTAAGTCTAGGGTTACAGTGCCATAATCAAACTGTCCAGAAACAAGTGTTAAAATTATGACTTATAACAATACCACATCTGAGCCATCATTTGCATTCAGCCCCGCTGATGGCTCAAAAATTGCGTATCATTTAACCCCTGCAAGCCTAGTTGAAAAATCTACCGGGATTGTTTTTTTGGGTGGTTTTCGCTCTGACATGAACGGAACCAAGGCAATAGCGCTGGAAAATTGGTGCAAAAACGAAGGCCGCCAGTTTTTACGTTTTGATTATACCGGCCACGGGCAATCGTCTGGCAGGTTTGAAGATGGAACCATTAGCGACTGGGCGCGCGATGCAATTTTTGCCATTGAAAATTTGAGCAAAGGGCCCGTTGTATTGGTGGGATCATCAATGGGTGGGTGGATAATGCTGCTGGCCGCCCTGAAAGTAAGTTCGCGCATCAAAGGTTTATTGGGCTTAGCCGCGGCACCTGATTTTACCCAAGACATGATGGAGCGCGAGCTTAGCGATGCGCAAATATCCCAAATGCAAAAAAACGGGCGAATTGAAATTGAAAACTGTTACGATCATGGTGATCCTTATATAATAACCAAGGCGCTTATTGATGATGGAAAAAACAATCTGGTGTTGCAACAATCAATAAATATTTCTATCCCGTTGCGATTAATCCAGGGAATGAAAGACGCAGACGTCCCATGGCAAACGGCACTGCGTATTCAAGAAAAAATAACTTCGGACGATGTTGAAATACAGTTTATAAAAAACGGCAATCACCGCTTATCAGAAGCATCTGACCTGAACCGCATGACAGCCACGCTTGATGGTTTGTTAAAAACAATTGAGGAAACCGCATGAGCATCGACCGCATGATACTTGGGTTTAATTCTTTTCGTAGCCAGTATTTTGAAAAAAACAAACCGCTTTATCAAAAATTAATACGCGGCGGACAAAAACCTAGCATTGCAGTAATAGCGTGTTCGGATTCTCGGGTTGATCCAGCAATCGTATTGCAAGCAGAACCGGGTGATATTTTTTCTATTCGCAATGTTGCGAACCTTGTTCCACCATTTGTCAGCGATGATTCCCACCATGGCACCAGTGCGGCACTGGAATTTGCGGTCTGCGGTATTGGGGTTGAGCACGTAATTGTTTTTGGCCATGCCCACTGCGCCGGTATTAATGCGATGATAAAAGAACAAAAAGGTGAACATGTGCCGTGGCATTTTGTTGGGCCATGGGCCAACATCGCGGCCGAAGCCTACGTTCGCACCAAAAAAGAAATGCCCGATGCCGACGAGGAAACCGAAGCTAGGTGCTGTGAAAAAAATTCAGTTTTAGTATCGCTTGAAAACTTGATGACGTTTCCGTTCATTGCCGAACGGGTTAATGACGGGCGCTTAACCTTGCACGGTTGGTATTTAGATATTGTTGAAGGAACATTGCTTTCCTACGATCCAGAAGAAAAATCGTTCAAAAAAATTGACTAATCTATTGGGGCCATCAACCGCCCGCTTCAAAAATTGCTTTCAGGCCTTCGCGGTAAGTTGGGTATTTTAAGGTGATGCCCAATTCTTCCTTAATGCGTTGATTGCTGACTAATCGATTATCAGCCCAGAAGGTTTTGTTCATGTCGCTCATATCGCGCAAAGCATCTTCAAATGATATTTCCGGCGGCGCTGGAAAACGCATAATTTCAG
>JAOUJU010000353.1 GCA_029883045.1 Rhodospirillaceae bacterium | reverse complement strand
CTTGGCTAAAATCATCCACCCTGACGGTGCTTAAAACGGGGCCGAATATTTCGTCTTTGTAGATGCTCATTTCCGGGGTCACCCGGTCAAACAAGGTGCCGCCAAGAAAGTATCCGTTCTCGTAGCCCTGCAAAGAAAAACCACGCCCATCAACCAACAGCTCGGCACCATCGCTGGCGCCTTGGTCGATATAACCTTTAACCTTTTCAAAGTGCGCTTTGCTCACCAATGGGCCCATCTCGGCGTCGGGGTCGCTGGCGGGACCTACTTTAAGGGCCTGGACCCGGGGGATAAGGCGTTTCATTAATTCGTCAGCGGTTTTTTCGCCAACCGGGACCGCGACCGATATGGCCATGCAGCGTTCACCGGCAGAACCGTACCCCGCCCCCATAAGCGCGTCGGCGGCTTTATCAAGATCGGCGTCTGGCATAATAACCATGTGGTTTTTGGCCCCGCCTAATGCTTGTACCCGTTTGGCGTTTTTGGTGCCGGTTTCATAAATGTAATGCGCGATCGGGGTCGAGCCGACAAAGCTTACCGCCTTGACGTCGGTGTGGTTTAACAATGCATCAACCGCTTCTTTATCGCCGTTGACCACGTTTAACACCCCATCGGGGAAGCCCGCTTCTTGGAATAGCTCGTAAATAAACATCGGTGATGACGGGTCGCGTTCTGATGGCTTAAGAACAAACGTATTGCCACACGCGATGGCATTTGGGTACATCCACAACGGCACCATGGCGGGAAAATTAAATGGCGTAATACCGGCGGCCACGCCCAACGGCATGCGCATGGCATAGGTATCAATCGCCGGGCCGACATTGCGGCTGTAATCACCAGTTAACAGATGCGGTATGCCGCAGGCGAATTCTACGTTTTCAATTCCGCGTGAAACCTCGCCCAGGGCATCGTCAAACACCTTTCCGTGTTCGTCGCCGACCATTTTGGCGATTTTTTCTTTATTAGATTCCAGTAGTTCTTTGAATTTGAACATGTAGCGGTTGCGTTTTAATGGCGGGGTATTGCCCCATTCGGGGAATGCTTTTTTTGCCGCCGCCACCGCCACGTCAACATCGCCTTTGGATGACAGGCCGACAATGCCAGAAACCTCGCCGGTGGCGGGGTTGAAAACCTCGGCCGTGCGCCCGCCTGTTGCGGGCACCATTTTACCATTGATGGCGTTGTTGATTTGTTTGGTCATTGTTGTTTTCTTGTTCCCTTTTTTATATACGCATAGCTTCGGATGTAGGCAGGTAATCAAGTCCTTGTTCTTTAGCTACCGCTTCATAAGTTACTTTTCCGGCGTGAATATTAAGGCCATTTTGCAGGTGCGGATCATCGGCCAACGCTTGACGCCAACCTTTACTGGCCAGCGCCAGAGTAAACGGCAACGTCGCATTGTTAAGCGCCAATGCGCTGGTGCGTGCCACTGCGCCCGGCATATTGGCAACACAATAATGAACAACCCCTTCTTCTATGTATGTTGGATCAGAATGCGTTGTCGGTCGGCTGGTTTCAAGACAGCCGCCCTGATCAATGGCAATATCAACAACCACTGCGCCATCTTGCATTTGGCGAAGCATTTCACGGTTGATTAATTTTGGCGCCGCCGCGCCCGGAACCAGCACAGCACCAACTACCAAATCGGCGCTGGGCAAAAGTGTTTCCAGAGCATCAACCGTTGAATAAACTGTTTTTACCGACCCATTAAATATTTCTTCGAGTTGGCGCATGCGTTTTAACGACCTTTCAACGATGGTCACATCTGCGCCCATGCCAACGGCCATTTGTGCCGCATGGGTTCCAGAAACGCCACCGCCAATAACAATAACCTTGGCCGGCAAAACACCGGGAACACCGCCAAGAAGCACGCCTCGTCCGCCTTTTTCTTTTTCTAGGGCCGAGGCCCCGGCCTGTATTGACATGCGTCCGGCTACCTCGCTCATTGGGGCCAGTAACGGCAAGCCCCCGGCGCTATCGGTTACGGTTTCATAAGCTATTGCGGTGCAACCAGAATCAATCAAACCTTTGGTTTGCGCAGGGTCGGGCGCAAGATGAAGGTAGGTAAACAACAGCTGCCCTTCGCGCAACATTTTACATTCATTTGCTTGCGGTTCTTTGACCTTAACTATCATTTCTGCCTTGGCAAAAATCTCTTCGGCACTGTCAATGATTGTGGCG
>JAOUJU010000065.1 GCA_029883045.1 Rhodospirillaceae bacterium | reverse complement strand
ATAATGTTTGCTCATCAAATTTATACAAATGTTGCAGTGTATTTATGTCGACCTATTTTTGCAGCCGTTCTTTTTCTGCTTCCTACCATCGCTTTGTCCGCACCGCAATTTGTTGAATGTAATAATATTATTGATGCTGCAAACAAAACTGGCGATATCCCGACAGTTACTTCTGATCCTGATTGGGCAATTGTTCGTATGTCTACGTCAGAACTGTATTGCCGCGAACCCATAGAGGTCTGGAAAAAGCGCGGGCTTCTTTGGCCTGTAGAAATCATGCCGGGGTCAGAGGCCCCAAAACTATTTCATGCTTTGCCCAAGGTTCCGGCCCCCATAAAAAAGGCTGAAAAACCTGCGCCCGCTGCCATAGAAGCTGCGCCCGCCACCATAGAAGCTGCGCCCGTTGCGCCCGTTGCATCTGTTGCGCCCGTTGAACCAAAACCCATCCCACCCGTTGCATCTGTTGCGCCCGTTGAACCAAAACCCATCCCACCTCAACACGTTCCAACCACGGACAAAGCTGTTATTTCACCTAATGCTGTGTTTGATCCTTATTCCCCGGAAGTCAATCAAAGCAGTGATATTTTAGAAGGCGTAGCGATCCCTAAAATTATTGCCCCTGAAGAGGGCATTACCAAGGTACCCACTCTAGCCGATAGCGTAAAATCAAGAATGAAGCTTGGTGGCGACGCAACAAAAGACGAGAACACCAACATCGATGGCGCCAAACAGGGAAGCAGCTTTTACATATGGATTTGGCCGGCTATAATTGGTTTGCTTGGTGGTGGGGGTGCGTTTTTATTTTTATATCTTCGCGCGTCTGGCAAAAAAGACAAAGCTAAGAAAAAAAATGAGGACGATGAGAGCGATGAGAGCGATGAGAGCGATGAGGATGACAATGATGGTAAGGCCGATCGTTAAAGTTTAACCATTGATCATTGCTAATTTTATCCGAACATAAACTTCTTAAGTTTGGTAATTAGCGATCATAACCACCAGCCAAGTAATTGGTCCGTTTTAGTATATAAAGCTGAAATTCGCGTAGCACCTCATGGCGCGTCTTCCCCCAGCGCGCAAGCGTGCGTCGCGCCTTATGGCGCGTCTTTCCTCAGCGCACAAGCGTGCGTCGCGCCTTATGGCGCGCTCTTACCAATTAATGCTGAGAAAATGGTGCCGCCGGACAGAATTGAACTGTCGGCCTCACCATTACCAATGGTGCGCTCTACCCCTGAGCTACGGCGGCACTGGGTAATAACTATGCTTTTACAAAGCGGGCGGAAGATGCCATAGCCCCCCAAGAAAGGCAAGCATGGCATGGCCTGTTTTGCTGATTTTTAACTCCTAAGCTATACATTTATTAAATGGTCAATTCTTTTACTTGAATGACCCCAAAAAAGCCCTAAAAACAGGGCATGAACGGGCATAGCACTTGATGCCACCTAGGGCGCGGAGACCACCAAATTCATGGCTAAAAACCACAAAGGAAAACCGGGGGCATCCGGGGCAAATGGCCCTAAGGATTCGGGTAAAACCATTCCAGATGAAACCCTAGGCGCAGCGCTTCGTGCTAACTTGAAAAAAAGAAAGGCCCAAGCTAGCGCCCGGGCCGCCCTGGACCTTAAAAAACCACCGGGGGAAAAAGACCACACGGGGCATTAAAACAAACTACCGCGCTTGTGGTAATTTAAGCATTAGACTAAAAGCCGCAGATACAGCAGACACAAATGCCCCAAAATTTTATGGGCCTAACATACGGGACGTTATGGATACAATACACATTCAGGGTGGCAACCCCTTAAAAGGAACAATCCAAATAGGCGGTGCAAAAAACGCAGCCCTGCCGCTAATGGCAGCGTCATTGCTGACAAGCGAAACCTTGCGTCTTTCTAACCTTCCGCACTTAGCCGATATTTCTACAATGTCGCACCTGTTATCTGAAATGGGTACCCGTGTTGCAATGGAAGGCGGCGCACCTAATGGTGGGCACATGGGCCGGGTATTGGCACTTAATTCACCAGATTCCATTGAAACAACCGCGCCTTATGATTTAGTACGTAAAATGCGCGCATCAGTTTTAGTGCTAGGCCCATTGGTCGCGCGCTTTGGCCATGCCCGGGTTTCACTTCCTGGTGGTTGTGCCATTGGCACGCGCCCGGTTGACCTTCACTTAAAAGCATTAGAAACCATGGGTGCGGAAATAGAACTTTGTGAAGGCTACATTGATGCCCGCGCGCCAGATGGCCTTTCGGGTGCGCACGTGCTTTTTTCTAACGTTACCGTTGGCGGTACCGAAAATATTTTAATGGCCGCAACGTTGGCCCGTGGCGAAACCGTAATTGCTAATGCCGCGCGCGAGCCAGAAATAACCGATCTTGCTAATTGTTTGGTTGCCATGGGCGCAAAAATTACCGGCATCGGTTCTGATACATTAAAAGTAACCGGCGTTGAAGCATTGCACGGGGCTGATCATTCGGTTGTTGGTGACCGTATCGAAATGGGTTCTTATGCAATTGCTGCAGCGATTACTGGTGGCGATTTACTATTACAAGGGGCACGCCCTGATTTAATGGAATCTGTCACCGATGTTTTAAAAATGGCAGGGGTAAATGTTGCGATTGAAGAAAAAGGTCTGCGCATAAGCAGTTCTGGTTCGTTAAAAGGTTTCGATGTGATGACCGAACCTTTCCCCGGTTTTCCCACTGATATGCAAGCGCAGATGATGGTATTGGCATCAGTTGCCGATGGCGCGTCAATGGTCACCGAAAGCATTTTTGAAAATCGTTTTATGCACGTGCCTGAACTGGTGCGCATGGGTGCCAATATAAATGTGCATGGATCGTCCGCCATTGTGCGTGGTGTTGGCCATTTATCAGGCGCGCAAGTCATGGCAACTGACCTTCGGGCATCTGTTTCGTTGGTGTTGGCAGGGCTTGTGGCTAAGGGGGAAACCGTGGTTAGCAGGGTCTATCATCTAGATCGTGGTTATGAGCGGTTGGAAGAAAAGATTTCAAGCTGTGGTGGGATAATTGAACGGGTAAAAGGCCAATAATAGCCCAAGCATAGCTTGAAAATCCGCCCGCAAGTTCTAGCGCCATCACATACTGGCACAACCATTAAAAACCGTTTATAACTCGGCACTTCTGGTCCTGACTATAATTTATGGCCGGGAAACAGTGCTAAATATTGGACCGCTAAGATGGACAAAAGTGATAAAAAGAAACTGGTTTTGGCCCTGCCCAAGGGACGCATCCTTAAAGAGGTAATGCCAATCGTCAATCGTGCCGGGATAAAACCCGAAGCCGCCTTTGATGATCCTGATGCGCGCCAATTAAGTTTCGCCACCAATATTGATAATCTTGAAATTGTTAGGGTTCGCAGCTTTGACGTGGCGACCTTTGTTGCCTTTGGTGCGGCTGAGCTTGGCGTTGCTGGTTCTGACGTGTTGATGGAATTTGAAAGCCCTGAAATATACGCACCGCTTGATCTGGGTGTTGGTTTGTGCCGGATGAGCGTCGCCGAGCCGAAAAGTTTAAGTGCGACCGATGACCCCACAACCTGGAGCCACGTCCAAGTAGCAACAAAATATCCAGAAATCACCAAACGTCACTTTGCCCGGCGCGGTGTGCAGGCCGAATGCATCAAGCTTTCGGGTGCGATGGAGCTTGCCCCGATGTTAGGCGTCTGCCCGCGCATTGTTGACCTTGTTTCCACCGGGGCTACACTAAAGGCAAATGGTTTGGTCGAGGTTGAGGTTATAAGCCAAATTTCTTCGCGCCTTGCGGTTAACCGTGCAGCGTGGAAAACCCGCGCCGATGAAATTGGCGGTTGGATAGATCGGTTTCGGGAGGCCCTGAAAAAGGGATAAGAAAAATGGTTAAACGCCTTAATTCAACCGATCCTAGTTTCGCTGCAGATTTTGCCGCCGTGCTGTCAGCTAAACGTGAATCCGATGTTGATGTAAACCAGACCGTTTCTGATATTATAGATGACGTACGCAGACGTGGTGATGCAGCAGTTATTGAATACACCAAACAGTTTGACCGTCTTGATGTTACAGCGCAAACGCTTGCGATTGGCCCTGATGAAATAGCCAGCGGCGCAGCATTGGTAGACGCAGATACTTTGGCTGCACTAAAAATTGCCGCAACTAGGATTGAAAGCTTTCATTCGCGCCAAGTACCTAATTTTGAGGACTATATTGATAATGCCGGCGTGCGCCTTGGCTATCGTTGGACGCCTGTTCAGGCGGCTGGACTTTATGTTCCGGGTGGCACTGCCGCTTATCCGTCATCTGTGTTAATGAACGCAATTCCAGCGCTGGTTGCCGGGGTTAAACGTTTGGTGATGGTTGTGCCGACGCCCGATGGCATAATCAATCCGTTGGTGTTGGCAGCGGCTGAAATAGCGGGCGTTAGCGAAATATACCGTATTGGCGGCGCCCAAGCCGTGGCGGCACTGGCTTATGGCACCGATACAATTAATCCGGTTGATAAAATTGTTGGCCCCGGTAATGCCTATGTGGCAGCGGCCAAACGCCAAGTTTTCGGAACGGTTGGCATTGATATGATAGCTGGCCCCAGTGAAATACTGGTGGTGGCCGATGGTTACAATAATGCAGACTGGATAGCATGTGATTTGCTTTCCCAAGCTGAACACGACGTAGCCGCGCAATCAATTTTAATTACCGATGATGCGGTGTTTGCCGATGCGGTTGTCGCTGCAGTCAACGCAGAGCTTAAAACAATGGCGCGCGCGGAAATAGCCGGGCAAAGTTGGCGTGATTTTGGCGTAATTATAGTTGTTGAAAACCTTTACGACGCTGCCCCGCTGATTGATCAGATTGCGCCCGAACACCTTGAGCTTGCAATTGAAGATCCGGATGAATTATTTGAAAAAATAAATAACGCTGGTGCGGTGTTTCTGGGGCGTTATACCCCCGAAGCAATTGGTGATTATATTGCCGGACCCAACCACGTTTTGCCAACCGCACGTTCGGCCCGGTTTTCATCTGGTCTTGGTGTTCTTGATTTTATGAAGCGTACAACTTTTATCGGTTGCGATGCAGATGGCTTAAATGAAATTGGCGCCGCCGCAGTAAAGCTGGCCGATGCTGAAGGGTTGGCTGCACACGGACGATCAATTTCGGTGCGCCTTAACAAGTTAAAGGAATAAAGGGCAACGCTCGTGGCCGGGAAAGATAGCATAGAAAACATCTTTCTTGATGGGCGATCAGTAGTAAGTCGCAGCCCACAGGTCGAGCACGAGCGTAAAGCAGCAATTTTTGATTTATTGGAAGATAATTCATTCGCCCTAGAAGGCGGCCCCAAGGGGCCATACAACTTGCATCTTTCTATTGAAGAAAACCGTCTTGCGTTTGATGTGCGCAACAGCAAAGACAAACCGTTAAAAGGTTTTGTTTTGGCGCTTTCACCTTTTCGTGCGCTTATTCGCGAATATCTTATGGTGTGTGAAAGTTATTATCAGGCAATCAAAGCATCCAGCCCATCACAAATCGAAGCAATAGACATGGGCAGGCGTGGCTTGCATAACGATGGTTCGGCTCTTTTGCGTGAACGCCTTAAAGGCAAGGTCAAGCTAGATGCAAATACTGCTAGGCGTTTATTTACATTGGTGTGCGTTTTGCACATTCGCGGATAGGGGCCATAGAAATGACAGAGAAAATGGCACTACCATCAGCTATTCTTTTTGCCTGTACCTCAAATTCAATACGTTCACCCATGGCCGAAGGCATTATGAAACATTTATTTGGCAAGGATGTTTATGTTGATTCGGTGGGCGTTAGGGCATTGGACGTTGATGGCTTCGCGATTGAGGTAATGAACGAAATTGACATAGACATTTCTGGGCACAAAGCAAAAGTGTTCGAAGAACTGGAAGACAGCTCGTTTGATTTGGTAATATCGCTTTCACCCCACGCCCAACACAAGGCTGTGGACCTAACCCGTTATATGTCGTGCGAGGTTGAATTTTGGCATACGTTCGATCCATCGGTGATTGACGGTTCGCGTGAAACCCGCCTTCAGGCCTACCGCGAAGTCCGCGATGAATTGATGAAACGTATCAAAGAACGGTTCGAATAAGCAATTTTACGCTAAAAAACGGAAAAAATTGACCTGATTTAAGGGTTTTTTGGGAAAATACTTGACCTTAAGCGCGCATAAGTCTCTTATTTGCCCGCTTTAACAGCAAAAACAAATTTGAGAGAATAATGGCTAAAGAAGAAGTACTAGAATTTAACGGAACAGTGACCGAGCTTTTGCCTAACGCAATGTTTCGCGTAAAGCTGGAAAACGATCATGAAATACTTGCCCACACCGCAGGAAAAATGCGCAAGCATCGCATCCGCGTTTTAGTCGGCGATGAAGTGACCGTCGAAATGACCCCCTATGACCTGACTAAGGGTCGGATTACTTTCCGATTTAAATAATTATTAGCTTGAGGATCGCTCATGCCCGCCTCACGCATTAAATTACATTTAAGCGCACCCTTAATTTTAGCATCGCGTTCACCGCGCCGCTTGGAATTGCTTGATCAAATCGGCATCATCCCGAACGACGTTCGCCCATCACAAATTGCCGAAACACGTCTTGCGAACGAAAGCCCACGCGCCATGGCAATGCGTTTGGCCGAACTAAAGGCACGCGAAGTATGGAACAAGGGTGAATTTGTATTAGGTGCCGATACAGTTGTGGCGGTGGGCAGTCGTGATTTGGGCAAAGCCAATGACGCGGTTGAGGCTAAAAAATTTCTTCAACTTCTTTCTGGGCGCGCACATCGGGTTATTGGTGGTATTTGTGTTATTGCGCCTGATGGCCGCTCCATTGTCAGGGCATCGGTTACGCGCGTTACTTTTAAACGCCTAAGTTTTGAAGAAATTGAAAATTATATTGCATCCAACGAATGGCAGGACAAAGCAGGTGCTTATGCTATTCAAGGGCTAGCCGGTGCGTTTGTTAAAAAAATATCAGGCTCGTACCCTAATGTAGTTGGGTTGGATATTTATGATGCATCTTCCATGCTGCATGGGCTTAATAATTAAGTGGCAGAAACATGAACAAACAAATCATACTTGTTCGCACCCGTCCCGGTGAAACCCGCATAGCGCGGATAGATGAAAAATTTCGTCTTATTGATTTTTCTGTCTATCGCAAAGATGGTGCAGGCGAAGGACAATCGGTGGGTGAGATCTTTCTTGGCCGGGTAAGGCGCGTTGTTCCGGCGATGGAAGCCGCATTTGTAGATATAGGGCAAGAAAAAGATGCATTTTTGGGCTTAGGCGATGCGCGCCTACAAATTCATTATGGCCCGGAAGAACCAACTGACAAAATTTCAGACCATGTCCATGAAGGCGAGGCCATTATGGTGCAGGTGCTGGCTGACGCCCGCGAAGCCAAGGGTGCAAAAATAACCAAACGGATAAACATAACAGGTGACATGATGGTTTTCTCGCCAGTTGGGGAAAAAACCGCGCGGGTTTCATCGCGCATCAATAATAAACCAGAACGTGCCCGCTTGTTGGAAATTGCCCAAGGTTTATTGGGTGAAACCGCATACACAATAATAGTGCGTTCAGCCGCCGAGGGTGCCAGCACGGAAGATTTATTAGCCGAACTTGAAAAATTAAAAAATAAATGGGCTAAACTTTCCCAAATGGCAAAAAATGCCAAGGCACCATCGCATCTGGGTATTGATGAAAGCGCATTAGGGAAATACTTGAAAGATTCCGGGTTAAAATTTGTTGAAAAAATTATAACCGACGACCCATCGCAATGTGCAGCTAGCGTAAAGTGCGAAATGTTTGCCCCAGAAAAAACCAATAGCAAAGGCGGCGGCAGTGATATTTTTAAAGCCTTCAATATTTCTGATCAGATTGACGGTATTTTAGACCCGGTTGTAGAACTGCCATCAGGTGGATCATTGATAATTGAGGAAACATCCGCACTAACCGCAATTGATGTTAATTCCGCAAGTGCCGCTAAACCCAGCGGCAAGGGTGCGCGCGCAAGCGATATTGCCCTTGAAACAAACATTGAAGCGGTGGTTGAGGCCGCGCGGCAAATACGTATTCGTAATTTGGCTGGTATTATAGTCATTGATTTGATGGCAATGCGGGGAGGCACGGGTGATAAAAAAATTCTTGACCACGCGCGTGCCGCCATGGCCGATGATCCTGCTCGCCCTCGAATTTATGGAATTACAAAAACCGGATTGTTAGAAATAACCAGGCCACGTCGACGTCCACCGCTATCACATATTTTGTCTGCACCTTGTTCCCAATGCCCATCGGGCCGTGCCATATCGCCCTTAAGCAGCGGCCTAATGGCACTTGAGGCGGTTTTGATTGAGGTCAGCGCCAACCCGGGCCTAATGCCCACCTTGGCGGCTCATTCGGACATAATATTGGCGTTGGAAAATGAAGCGTCCGGCGCATTGGCAGAAATGGAAACTAAAATTGGCCAACCGCTTGAGCTGTTGATAGATAACGGGCTAAAAAAGGGCCAATTTAGGATAGATCGATCCCAACAATAGGAGAAGATTGGGGTTTTGATTGTTATAACTGCAGAATAAAGTGTACGAAAATGGGCGTAAAACCAGCCGTTTCAGCAAAAATTATAAGGCTTAATACTGAAAAAAAGCCAACCAAACCCAAGGATTGCCCCATTTGTAAAAAGCCCGCCATTGAGGGATATTTTCCGTTTTGCTCCAAACGTTGTGGCGATATAGACCTAGGAAACTGGCTCAACGGCAGTTACGCCATACCGAGCG
>JAOUJU010000351.1 GCA_029883045.1 Rhodospirillaceae bacterium | reverse complement strand
CCCCCAAAGAAAATCCTGTGCCTTGATAAAACGTTTTACATCCGTTGTATCAAAAACCCCCAGCGGCACAAGTTCGGAAATATCTTTAATGCGGTAAATTGCTTTGGCTATCCAATAAAGGGTCTGTAAATCGCGCAGGCCGCCTTTGCCTTCTTTGATATTGGGTTCTAAGACATAACGTGAATCACCCATGCGGTCATGGCGGTTATCGCGTTCATCTAATTTTGCTTTTACAAAATCCATTTGTTTGGCTGATAACATTTCGCGGGTGAAGCGTTCTACAAAGACCTGAAATAATTCATCCGAACCCGATACTAATCTGGCGTCGAGCAGGCTGGTGCGAATTGTGTGATCTTCTTTGGCTGTTTTAATTGCTTCGTTAACTGAACGGGTAGCATGGCCGACCTTCAGGCCCAAATCCCACAGCATATAAAGCATCCATTCAACCAGTTTTTCTTCCGTGCGCACTGGCTTGCGTTTAAATAAAAACATCAAATCAATATCGGAAAACGGTGCGATCTCGGCGCGCCCATAACCACCCGACGCAACAATTGCTAGTTGCTGGGGATTTTCTTTTTTTGTGTCCTTTGCAGGTGGCACTACGTTAATAGAAGCAAATTCATGCAGGCTTACAACAATTTGATCCAAAAGATACGCACCGTTTTTGTATGTTTCCGGCCCATTATCGGTGCCACTTTCAAAACGGGTTTTTATTTCATCGCGCCCTTTTTCAAGCACACCTTTAAATTCAGCCAAAATGCTTTGATTGGTCTGCTGGTCAATTTTACCTGCGGGCGCGCTTTTGAATATTTCTTCCAGCTTCCCGGCAAGACGTTTGCGATCAATGATAGAGCGTGGTTTTTTGATTTTTACCATAAGGGGCATAGTAATGCGGTCTTGAGCGATTTTACTACCAAAGTTTATTAAAAAATCACCTTGGCGTTAGGCCAATAGAGCCTTAGATTCACCCCAAGCCCACAAATCAATCACATAAACACAAAGAATGGTAAATCATGAGCGACAAATCAAACCGCACCACCGATCAAGAAGCACTGGAGCTGCATTCCAGCGGACGGCCGGGAAAAATGGAAATCCGCGCGACCAAGCCCCTAAGCAGCCAACGTGATTTGTCCCTTGCTTATTCCCCCGGCGTCGCCGCACCGTGCCTAGAGATTGAGCGAGATAAAACCCTTGCTTATGATTACACCGCCAAAGGGAATTTGGTTGCCATTATTTCCAACGGCACAGCGGTGCTGGGCCTTGGTAATTTGGGTGCCCAAGCATCAAAGCCAGTAATGGAAGGCAAGGCCGTTCTGTTCAAACGCTTTGCCGATATTGATGGTATCGATATTGAAGTCGACACCACCAACGTTGAAGAATTTATTGGTGCAGTTCGTTATTTGGGGCCAACCTGGGGCGGAATAAATCTTGAAGATATAGCGGCCCCTGAATGTTTTATTATTGAACAGCGTTTACGCGAACTAATGGATATTCCGGTGTTCCATGATGACCAACATGGCACCGCAATAATTACCGCTGCTGGGCTTATCAATGCGTGCCATTTAACCGGACGCGAGCTAAGTGAAATTAAAATTGTCGCCAACGGCGCTGGCGCCGCATCTATTGCTTGTGTTGAATTGGTAAAAGCCATGGGGGTTAAGCATGACAACGTAATAATGTGCGATAGCAAAGGCGTAATTTACCAAGGCCGGCCTGAGGGCATGAACCAATGGAAATCTGCCCACGCGGTAACAACCGATGCCCGCACATTAACCGAAGCAATGGTTGGCGCCGATGTATTCTTAGGGCTTTCGGTTAAAGACGCGGTTAGCAAAGAAATGGTGGCTTCCATGGCCGATAAACCAATAATTTTTGCCATGGCCAACCCCGATCCGGAAATTACCCCTGATGACGTAATGGCAGTACGAAGTGACGCTATAATTGCAACTGGGCGATCGGATTATCCCAATCAAGTAAACAACGTGCTGGGCTTTCCGTATATATTCCGCGGTGCACTGGATGTGCGCGCCACCACAATAAACGAAGAAATGAAAGTTGCCGCAGCTAACGCAATTGCCAAACTTGCGCGGGAAGACGTGCCCGATGAAGTTGACATGGCTTATTCAGATAAACATCTGCGTTATGGCCCCGAATACATAATTCCCGCGCCGTTTGACCCTAGGCT
>JAOUJU010000352.1 GCA_029883045.1 Rhodospirillaceae bacterium | reverse complement strand
ATCCCCGATAGAATAAACGACAGGCTTCATTCTATTGGGCTTAACCCATCTAACCTTATTATTGAACTTACCGAAAGTGCGGTAATGAACGATACCAGCGCATCGCTTGATACCCTTAATCGTTTGCGCCTAAAAGGCATAGGCCTTTCCATTGATGATTTTGGAACGGGGTTTTCTTCCGTTCAGCAACTTTATCGCGTGCCATTTAATGAACTAAAAATAGATCAGTCGTTTGTTCGGCGCATGCTGGTTGATAAAGGCGCCATGGCAATTGTTGAATCAACCATCGACCTTGCGCGCAGGCTAGGCATGAGCGTAGTTGCCGAAGGCATCGAAACAAAGGAAATATACATGGCGATGGACGATCTTGGTTGTGATATGGCGCAAGGATATTATATTGGCAAACCGATGCCGGGCGCACAATTGCCCGCTTGGAATGATATGTGGGTACAAAGTGATATTTTTAATTCCTAAAAATTAAAACACTACGTGGAAACTTTAGGCAGGCTTAACTGCTATTTCCGTTAATTCGCCAGTTTGTTCTAATGTTTCCAGCGCCCGGTCGGCTTCTTGCTGACGGTTCCACATTGATGAATAAAGCCCACTTTGGCCCAGCAGTTTAGCGTGGGTTCCGCGTTCTTGAATCTGGCCATCACCTAAAACTAGTATTTCATCGGCATCAATTACGGTTGATAGGCGATGGGCCACAACCAATGTGGTGTGGCCTTTCGAAACCTGTCTGAGAGAGCTTTGAATTTCTTTTTCGGTATGGGTATCAAGCGCTGATGTGGCCTCATCAAATACTAAGATATTTGGTTTTTTAAGAATGGTTCTGGCTATGGCAACACGTTGCTTTTCCCCACCAGAAAGTTTTAAACCGCGTTCACCGACTATGCTTTGGTAACCATCGGGCAAGCTCATCACAAAATCATGTATTTGCGCTAGGCGGGCGGCATTTTCTATTTCACTAGGGCTGGCATCTGTTCGACCGTAGGCAATATTGTAATAAATACTATCGTTAAAAAGCACAGTATCTTGTGGCACAATTCCTATGGCCCGGCGCAAAGATGATTGCGATACATCACGGATATCTTGTCCATCTATTTCTATTTTTCCACCGGTAGCGTCATAAAATCTGAACAACAAGCGTGAAAGGGTTGATTTTCCAGCACCCGATGCACCGACTACGGCAACCGTTTGGCCGGCTGGAATAGCAAACGATACCCCATCAAGCACAGCTCTGCGCGGATCGTAAGCAAAAGAAACATTGCTAAAGATTACCTCGCCCCCTGTAATATTAATGTCGGGTGCGTTGGGTTTATCGATTACTTCTTCATCTTCGTGTAACAACGAAAACATGGCTTCCATATCAGTTAGAGAATGTTTTATTTCCCGGTAAACCGAGCCAAGAAAATTTAATGGAAGATACAGCTGTAACAGATACGTATTTACCAGAACAAAATCACCAATGGTCATGGTGCCATTGGTTACTCCCCGCGCCGCCATCAGCATTACAATAGTAACACCAATTGCGATAATTGTTCCCTGCCCAGTATTTAGTAGCGAAAGGGACGTTTTGCTTTTTACCGCAGCTTCTTCGTAAGATTTTAGCGCAAGGTCAAATCTTTTAGTTTCGTGCTCTTCATTGCCAAAATATTTTACAGTTTCGTAATTAAGCAAGGAATCAATGGCCTTGGTGTGGGCCCTTGAATCGCTCTCGTTCATTTGCCGACGAAAGCGGTTGCGCCATTCGGTGACCGAAACCGTCCAGAAAATATAAGTTGCTATGGTTATCATGGTAACAAGGGCAAACCACACATCAAGCATAGTCCATAACAATACCCCGACCATGAAAATTTCTAATATAGTGGGCGCAACATTAAATAAAACAATGCGAATTACAAATTCAATGCCCCGCGTCCCGCGTTCAATCGCGCGCGATAGCCCGCCTGTTTGGCGATCAAGATGAAACCGCAAGGAAAGACGGTGAAGGTGCTCAAACGTTTTTAACGCTGCCCCGCGAACGGCGAATTCACCTACGCGGGCAAAAATGGCCCCCTGTAATTCGCGAAACAAAAGCGAAACCGTTCTGGCCGCCCCATAGGCAAGTAAAAGCAATACCGGAACGCCAACCCAGCCATTAGTAACAATTGGTTCATTGGCACTGGAAAGCGAAAGCGCATCA
>JAOUJU010000064.1 GCA_029883045.1 Rhodospirillaceae bacterium | reverse complement strand
TCATGTTGTACCAACTAGCCACGGTAATGCCCCGGTTGATGTTTTGCTGGGCCTTGATGGCGCGGTAGAAGACGATATTGCAAATCGGCCCTCGCATCACGATGATCATGATGACGACCACGACCATGATGATTTTGAAAGTTTTGTGGTTAGCCTTGGGCCCGTTAGCGATACAGAAAAATTAGAACAAGTTTTGATAAACGTAGCGCGTGATTTTTCGGTTTTGCGGATAAAAGGTTTTGTTGAAGTTGCTGGTAAACCGGCGCGCTATTTAGTGCAGGGCGTGGGTACACGCTTTACCCGCTATTTTGATCGCCCTTGGGCTGCGGGCGAGAAGCGCCAAAGCAGATTAGTTGTAATCGGCGAAACTGGGCTTAACCAAAAAGAAATAACAAAAGCAATCAGAACCATTGGTGGTGAAGCCTGATGCATTTGCTTGCCGCCCAACCCGGTGAAATTGTAGATGGAACCGAAGCGGTTGATTTGGGGCAAACCCCGGGCGACATAGTAATTTTATGTTCATCCGATACCGACATGGCGGCACTTTCATCAGCCCGGGAATTATTGTTAGCAACACCAGGTGTTGCATCTAAAAATATTCCGTCAATTCGCCTAGCTAATATTACCCGCCTTAGTCACAATATGTCAGTTGATATTTATGTTGAAAGCATTGTCACCCACGCCAAACTGGTGATCGTACGCCCCTTAGGCGGGCGGGCATATTGGATCTATGGGGTTGATGAAATATCTGCTGCCTGTAGCGCAAAAAATATTCCCTTGGCTTTTATTCCCGGCGATGATCAGGCCGATGTTGAATTGCAACGCCTTTCAACTGCAAAAACATCTGATGTTCATGCCTTGTGGCAATACATGGTGCAGGGCGGCCCGGAAAATGCAAAAAACTTTCTTGCCCGCGCCGCCCACATGGCAGGTTTTGCTATTGCTTTTAATGAACCGCACGCACTGGTTCCCGCTGGGATTTATTGGCCGGGAACTGTTGCGGGTGAGGTAACCTTAGAACAATTGCAGCAAAATTGGCGCGAAGGTATGGCCGTAACCCCGCTGGTATTTTACCGCGCACTGTTGTTAAGCGGCGATTTGGCACCCGTTGATGACATGATAAATGCATTGATGGATCAAGGGCTTAACCCCATGCCCATGTTTGTTGCTAGCCTAAAAGACCCGGTCTCAGTTGCAACGCTGGATGAGCTTTTAGACAGGGTTAATAACAATGCCCCGCAAAACCAAATGGCTTTGGGCGCGGTAATTAACATGACCGCCTTTGCCACCGCTAAACCGGGCAAGCAATCATCTGAGGAAACACCGTTTGAAAAACATTCCCTTGTGGTATTGCAGGCAATATTGGCAAGCGAGCCGATGGCAAGTTGGCAAAATTCAACTAGGGGCCTAAGCCCGCGTGATATCGCGATGCATGCGGCCTTGCCCGAAGTTGATGGCCGTATAATAAGCCGCGCCATTGCATTTAAATCGGTTAGCACATTTGATACTAATTGCCAGTGCGATGTAGTGCGTTTTGAAAGCGTTCCTTCAAGAATATATTTTGTCGCAAATCTTGCATGGCATTGGGCATGGCTTCGTACCGCGCCAAAATGGTCTAAACGCATAGCACTGGTTATGGCTAATTATCCTAATCGTGATGGCAGGTTAGGTAATGGTGTTGGGCTAGACACCCCAAACGGTGCATTAAACGTATTAAAAGCAATGAAGCGTGCCGGGTTTGAGGTCGAGGACATTCCGGCAAATGGTGATGAATTTATAGCCAGATTAAAAAATGGCCCGACCAATGCCCATGATGCAAATAAAATTGCCAATGCCGAAAATACTTTTTCGCTTGAAAATTATAATCAATTTTTTAATTCACTTGCGCCGTCAGTGCAAAATGCCATTACGGAAAAATGGGGCAAGCCTGAAAGTGATCAATTTTTTAATTTAGAAAAAAATTCATTTGCCATGCCCGCATATATGTTGGGCAATGTTGCGGTTTGTTTGCAACCGGCGCGTGGCTATAATATTGATCCGGTAAAAACTTATCATGATCCCGATTTGCTTCCGCCCCATGGTTACCTTGCATTTTATGGTTGGCTGCAACATGAATTTAATGCAGACGCCATATTCATTTTGGCAAACACGGAAACCTTGAATGGTTGCCGGGCAAAGCATTGGCGCTATCTGCTGAATGTTTGCCTGAGGTTGCCCTTGGCCCCATACCAAACATTTATCCATTTATTGTAAATGACCCGGGCGAAGGAACCCAAGCAAAGCGCCGGACAGCAGCAGTAATAATTGACCACCTGACCCCGCCGTTGGCCCGGGCCGAAAGCTATGGCCCATTGCGCGATTTGGAAGCATTGGTTGATGAATATTTTGAAGCATCAGGGTCGGACCCAAGGCGAACAAAAATATTAAGGCGCGAAATATTGGAACTAAGTCACGTTACCGGCTTGGCCGAAGATTGCAAAATGGTTGAAGGCGAAAACGATAATGCAAATCTGCAAAAACTTGATTCGTATTTATGCGAATTAAAAGAAATGCAAATTCGCGATGGCTTGCACATATTTGGGCAAAGCCCAACCGGCACGCAGCTTGACGCATTAATAGTAGCCCTAGTTCGGGTGCCGCGCGGCCCTGGGGTGCATGAACAAAGTATTTTAAAAGTCCTTGTAATTGATATGGGGTTGACTGGCTTTGATCCGTTAAATTGCGACATGGGCGAAAACTGGCAAGGAACAAAGCCTGAAATATTAATTGATGTAAGCAAAAGCAATTGGCGCACAAATGGTGATACGGTTGAACGGTTGGAACTGTTAGCCCTTGATTTGGTGGCCGAAAAAATAAAACCGCTGGCAAGCTGGCAAAACACAACATCGGTATTGGCTGAAATTAAAAACCATATTCGCCCGGTGGTGGAAATTTCCGGACAAAAAGAAATCGAAGGCATAATAGCTGCCCTTGATGGGCGTTTTGTTAAACCCGGGCCATCGGGCGCACCAACCCGGGGTCGGCCAGAGGTTTTGCCCACCGGGCGCAATTTTTATTCGGTCGATATTCGCAGCGTGCCAACTAAAACCGCATGGGAGTTGGGTTGGAAATCTGCCTCTATTTTGGTTGAAAACCATTTTCAGCAAACAGGCGACTGGCCCGCCACCATGGGGCTTTCGTGCTGGGGAACATCGTGCATGCGAACCGGCGGCGACGACATAGCCCAAGCATTGGCGTTAATGGGGGTAAAGCCCACATGGGATGGAACCACGGGCAGAGTTCTGGGTTTTGAAATAATGCCAGCCAGCGTGCTAGGCCGCCCACGGGTTGATGTGACTTTGCGGGTGTCTGGTTTTTTTCGCGATGCTTTCCCCGGGTTAATGGATTTATTTTCTTCTGCGGCAATTGGCGTTAGCCTGTTAGACGAAGACGAAAGCGAGAACCCTTTGGCCGCCAATGTAAAAAAAGACGCGGCAACATTGATCACCACAGGAATGAATAAGGCCGAGGCACAACGCCGGGCATCGTTTAGGGTGTTTGGTTCCATGCCCGGTGCCTATGGTGCTGGTCTGCAAGCACTAATGGACGAAGGCGGGTGGGAAACAGATGATGACCTTTCGCGGGCTTATGTTGCATGGGGTGGTTATGCCTACGGTGGTGGTGCCGAAGGTGAAGCACAGCACGGAATTTTTGAAAAACGTTTATCTACAATGCAAGCGGTGGTGCACAACCAAGATAACCGTGAACATGACCTGCTTGATTCTGATGATTATTACCAATTCGAAGGCGGCATGACGGCAGCGGTGCGCACACTTTCAGGCGCCCAACCGATTGTTTGGCACGTTGACCATTCGCGCCCGGAAACGCCAAAACCACGCATTTTAGAAGACGAAATATCGCGCGTAGTTCGCGCCCGTGTCGTAAACCCTAAATGGATAGCGGGCGTTATGCGCCATGGTTACAAAGGCGCGTTTGAAATGGCAGCGACAGTTGATTATATGGTATCGTTTGCGGCAACAACCCACGCGGTCAAGGACCATCATTTTGATGCGGTTTATCAAGCCTATATTGACGATGTCAATGTTAGGCAATTTTTTGAAACCCATAACCCAGATGCCTTAGAAGAAATGAGCAAACGTTTACTTGATGCAATTAACCGCGGTTTATGGAAAACAAAATTAAATTCTGCCGAAAGCGAGCTTAAAAAAATTATGAATGCGCGCTAATTTTATTCCTGCAATTTTTAAGCAAGCATTTGCAGATTGCCCACATCACCCGCATCATCGCCTGTGTCATTATTGCTGTCATCGGCACTAGCGGCAGGGTTTGATATGGGCAAGGTGAAGCTAAACTCTGAACCAACACCTTCTTTGCTTTTTACGGCTATTTTTCCACCGTTGCGTTCAACCAGTTCTTTGCACATCAAAAGCCCAAGGCCCGTTCCCTTTTCCCCGTTGGTGCCGGCGGTGGTTACATTTTCGGCAAGGTTAAAAAGCTTTGCCGCCATTATATCGCTCATGCCGCGCCCGGTATCAATTATGTTTATAGTCGCAACATCATTATTTGAATCTGCCGTAACGGTTATCATTCCATTGGCATCGGTAAATTTTATGGCGTTGTTGACTAGGTTACGAATTACGGTATCAACTTGGTTAGCATCGGCAAAAACCGATACATCATTTTGCTCAAGTATAATTTTAATTTGTTTGTCATGGGCCACTGGCTCTAATACTTCGAGCGTGCGCGCGGCAATATCGCTAACGTTGAAGCTGCTTGGGGTGGTTTCAATGCGGTTCATCTGGATACGTGACCATTCAAGCAGGTTCTCTAATAATTTAAATACCCGCGTTGCCCCATCGTGAATGTGTCCGGCATATGTTTTAATTTCTTCCGGGCTTAATTCGTCGCCAACCTGGTTAATAAGGCTGGTATACCCCAACAGCGAAGTAAATGGGCTTCTTAAATCATGAGCGATAATGGAAAAGAATTTATTTTTTTCCTGATTTAATTTTTCTAATTCATCATGCGCCATCGACAGTTCCTCGGCCATGGCGATGTATTGTTCGTTAATTTCTTCGGCCCGCTCGCGCTCGTCTTGTAGGGTGACCATGTCTTGAACCAAACGGTTATTACTTTTGCGCAGGCTTTGTTCGGTTTTGCGCAGGCTGATGGCCAAACGCACAACGTTGCGCAGCATGGATTCTTCGGTGCCATCCCACGGCATTGCCGCCAATGCTCCGGCATCAATGTATTTGCGCTCAATATCTGGTGCGAACATGTCCATTAAAATAACGATGGGAATTTTAAGCCCGGCCTCGCGCGCGCCTGAGCAAAGCTCCATCGCGTCACTGCGATGCTTTTCAGAACTGCGGACAAGACATACAAAATAATCTTCCGATACCATTTCTTCTAATGGATCGTCGTTAAAATCTATGGAATTGGGCGTAAGCGTCATGCTTTCATCACGCAATGCACTAGTCAGCGCATCGCGACATTCGGCTTTACAATTAATCAAAAGCGCTTTGATTTCATCCATGGGTTTTTCTTAAAACAGTTTTTTTAATAAAAAGGGTAAATAACAGCACAACAAATAGGGTTAATTATTTTTGTTATTAACATGGGCGTCAATATAACTTAGGTTTGTTCTTGTATGGCTAGATTCAACTGTAAAATGATAGCTTAAGGCGATCATTTTTTATAGCACACCAGTATATCAGGCCTCAGCACCGAAAAAATAAGTAATACGCGTAAATTCCCTTATAAATACAAACAAATATAAGTGATCAAAAAAGGACAATCATGACCGATATCAACCCATCGCCCGAAACCGCCGCCCAACACAAGGTCAAGATGGAAAAGAAAAAAGCCGCCCGGGATAAAATTATGGCCAGCAAAACCGAGGCTCGCGGCCTGATAATTGTCCATACCGGCAAGGGTAAGGGCAAATCAACCGCCGCTTGGGGTCTGGCGCTCAGGGCCATGGGCCATGGGCAAAAAGTGGGAATTGTTCAGTTTGTAAAGGGCGAATGGGAAACTGGCGAAAGAACGGTACTGGAAGAGCGTTTTTCCGATTTATGCCAAATCCGCGCGCTGGGACGGGGTTTTTCATGGGAAAGCCAAGATTTAGAAAAAGACATCGCCGCCGCCCAGGGTGCATGGGATGCAACAATGCAAATGATGAGCGATGAAAGCATCGATTTGGTAATTTGTGATGAAATTAATATAGCGTTTAGGTATGGCCATCTTGACCCTAAAACAATTGTGGGCGAATTAATGCAAAGGCGCGCTGGTCTGCACGTTGTGCTGACTGGGCGTAATGCGCCTGAAGAATTGGTCGAAGCGGCCGATCTGGTAACCGAAATGACGCTTATTAAGCACCCCTTCAGAAGCGGGGTAAAGGCACAGGCTGGGGTGGAATTTTAATTCCCGCTAGTGGTAATAATATTGTGCACGCGATAAAAGTGGTATTATCACAAAATCGCTTTATTAGATTCGTTAATTTTTGCCCAGCATTGTTAAGATGATTTAACTGCACAATATTAAATTAAACCGGGGGCCATGTATGTTGCACAAAAATATTTCCATATTATCAAGGTTTGCACCGTTGGTATTTATTTCCCTGTTTGTGTTGCTGCCCCTTAGTGGCTGCACCACGCTTTCGTCTGCTAGCCCAGAAGAAAAAGTCGCAACATTGGTTACAAAATCAGAACAGGTATTTACCGAGTTTTGGTCTTCCAACGAAAAACCATTAGTGCAAATGCGAAAACTCTATCCCGATGCCAGGGGAATAGTAATATTGCCGGGCGCAATCAAGGGCGGGTTTATGTTTGGTGCTGAGGGCGGTAGCGGGGTTTTGCTGGCACGTGATATTTCCGGGCGTTGGGGTTATCCGGCATTTTATACCATGGCAGCAGGAAGTTTTGGTTTACAGGTGGGCGGGCAAGTATCTGATATTGTGTTGTTGTTATTTTCCGAAAAGGCAGTTCGATCGCTGGTTAAAAATCAAGGAAAATTGGGCGCCGATCTGGGCTTGACGATAGGTACCGTAAGCACCGGGGTCGAAGCATCAACCACAACTAATGTTGGTGCCGACATTATGGCATTTTCCAGTGGTGTTGGTATTTTTGCCGGGGGATCAATAGAAGGTGCGGTAATGATAACGCGCAATGATTTTAATAATGCATATTATGGTGACGAAGTAACCCCCGCACAAATTGTACTTGATGCGGCTGTATCTAACCCCGCAGCCGATAAACTGCGCAGTGTTCTTACACAAAATTGAGAAAATAAATGGCTCCCGCCAAAGCTAATCCGGATACAAAAAAAACAGCCCGCACCATAATGGTGCAGGGAACCGGGTCAGATGTTGGAAAGTCATTATTGGTGGCTGGCATCTGTCGGGCATTTACCAATCGTGGCTTATCGGTAAAACCGTTCAAATCACAAAACATGTCAAATAATGCGGCCGTAACATCTGATGGTGGCGAAATTGGCCGCGCCCAAGCATTACAAGCCCGCGCTTGCCGGGTTGAGCCAACAATTCATATGAATCCGGTGTTGCTAAAACCCGAAGGCGATAGCGGGGCGCAACTTGTTGTGCAGGGCCGGGTCGAAGGGCGCATTAAATCAAAAGATTTTCGCAATCTTAAAAATAAATTGTTGCCGACAGTTTTGGAAAGTTTTTCACAATTAAAAAATGATACCGACCTAATAGTGGTCGAAGGTGCGGGTAGCCCAGCAGAAATTAACCTACGCATTGGTGATATTGCCAACATGGGGTTTGCCCGTGCTGGCGACGTTGCGGTTATATTGGTGGGTGATGTGGAAAAAGGCGGGGTAATCGCGCAAATTGTCGGCACCCATGCGGTGCTTGAACCGGGCGAACGTGAACAAATAAAAGGATTTATAATCAATAAATTTCGTGGCGACATATTGCTTTTTGCTGATGCTATAAAAGAAATAGAAACCCGTACGGGCTGGCCCACATTTGGCACGGTTCCTTGGTTTGATGGTGCACGCGTGCTACCAAAAGAAGATAGTGCATCTTTGCAACGCTGGGTCGAAACTGGGACAGGCAAAAAAACCGCGATAAAAATTGCAGTGTTCAAATTGCCACGGATTGCTAATTTTGATGATCTTGACCCACTGATGAACGAAAACGATGTTGAGGTCATAATGCTTGATAGCGGTGATGTTTTGCCGGTTGATGTAGATGTTGCAATTATTCCGGGATCTAAATCGGTCATATCAGATTTGCGCTATCTTAAAGCACAAGGGTGGGATGTTGATTTAAAGGCATTTCATCGGCGGGGCGGGCGCATAATTGGTCTTTGCGGTGGTTATCAAATGTTGGGTGAACGGGTGGTTGACCCTGATGGCTGTGAAAACCCAACTGCCGATGAAGAACCGGGACTTGAATTATTAGACATCGAAAGCATTTTAACCGGGGATAAAACCCTTGAGCAGGTTTCGGGAACCGAAATTCACACAGCAGAAAACGTTGTTGGTTATGAAATGCATTTAGGCCTTAGCGAAGGGCCCGACCGCCAGCGCCCGTGGTTTAGCCTTGCCGATGGGCGGGCTGAGGGGGCGGTTTCTTCCACGGGGTTAGTATTTGGAACCTACATGCACGGGCTTTTCCAAGATGATGGTTTCAGACATTCATTTCTTGCCGGGTTTGCACCAAAACGCAAAAAAGGAACCAGCCACATTGAAAAAGTGGAAAAAGCGCTAGACGGTCTTGCCGCCCACCTTGAACAGCACCTTGATTTGGACGGTTTGTTAAAGCTGGCGCAATAA
>JAOUJU010000350.1 GCA_029883045.1 Rhodospirillaceae bacterium | reverse complement strand
GAAGCGCCAAGCGCGCAAGATATGCGCGCTCAACCCACCATTTTTCGGGATGCGATACCTTGGCGGGGGCCATGTCTAAAATTTCAATAGCGCCTTCAAATTTCCCTTTTGTGCGCCGCCAGCGAAGACGTTCATACATTAACCTGTCGTCATTTTTTAAGTGTGCCGGAACCTCGGATATTGCCTTGTCAACGTTTCCTTCTTTGCGCATTAGCCATATGCGGGCTATTGCCAATTTTCTTTGGTCTTCGTCAACTTTCCAAATCTGGCGTTTTGCCGGGTAGTAACGTTTTTCCCAAATAAGACGATCAAGGCGGTCAAGATGGTCTTTTTTGCTGAGTATTTTTTTATGGCGTTTGTAAAAATTCTTTTCCTGTGATCTTGTAAAATTTCCTTCAACCCATATGGCGCGCAATGTAAGAATGCCCGCTTCTTTTTGTCCTGATTTTAACAGTGCTTCGCCATAACGTGCATGGCCCATCGCCGATATAGGGCCACCGATGCTGACAATTGAAGCGATAACGTTTTCCGGCGACATAGACGATGGAAGTGTTTCTTCCGCTATTCTTGTTATCGTATTTCGTTTTGGCCAATCGCCATATTTGCTTATGAATTCAACTGCTTCATCGAATTTTCCGGGCGAACCTGGGCTGGTAAGGTATTGCCACATCAAAAGGTCGACCAACAGCGGGTCTTTGATTTTACCCATGTAGATTTTGGCGTTGCGCCAATTTCGCTTATCTAGGTGTTTAAAAACATTTTTTGCCTGAACGGCATCATTTTTGCTTATTTCGTTGGCTTGCGCCGATGTAGCGGGCAAAAGTGTCAGCGTAGCCATCAGCCCAATAAAAATTGCCAATAGCGCTGATTTAGCGACCATTGCTGATGGCAGGCTAGCCCCCCAAATCCTAATAGCAAAACCTTTTAGCATTTTCCCCCTTGGGCATCTGTTTTTATGTCTCAAGACTGACGAATCTACGCCTTAGTCGTTCTATTCTCAAGAAAGCAAGTTAACCCATGATTAGCACGGTAAAATAAGGCAAAACCACACACTTTACGACTGGCCCCGATGGGGGTAATGTCCGCCCATAAGGGTTTTTAAGTGGGTTTGATGGCAATAATATAAAAAGCCTGCACCCCTATGCCCTCAAGCTATCAGGAGTTTAAATAGATATGAAATTTAAGGGTTCCTTCACCGCGCTCATTACACCATTAAAAAATGGTGAGGTGGACGAAAAATCGTTCCAAGATTTTGTCGACTGGCAAATCAAGGAAGGAACGAACGGTCTTGTCCCGTGTGGTACAACCGGTGAATCGCCGACCCTTACCCACGAAGAGCACAAGCGCGTAACCGAACTATGCATCGAAGTCGCAAAAGGCCGCGCGGTAGTAATGGCTGGCGCTGGCTCAAACTCGACCGCCGAGGCGATTGAGCTGGCAATACATGCCGAAAAAGCAGGGGCCGACGCTTTGTTGGTGGTAACGCCATATTACAATAAACCAACCCAAGAAGGGTTATACCGACATTATGAAGCCATCAACAATGCGGTTTCGACGCCTATATTCATTTATAATATCCCCGGGCGCTCGGTTGTGGACATGAATATAGAAACAATGGCCAGACTGGCAAAGCTTGCCAATATTGCTGGCGTAAAAGACGCTACCAGCGATCTTGCCAGACCTATTCAGGTTGCAAAAACTATTGGCCATGACTTTGCACAGCTTTCAGGTGAAGATGCCACCGCCTTACCGTTTTTGGCCGCCGGTGGGCATGGCTGCATTTCCGTAACGTCAAACATTGCGCCGCGTCTTTGCGCCGAACAGCATGGTGCGTGGGCCGATGGCGATGTCGATAAAGCGATGGAAATTCAAGAGCGCTTGATACCAGTGCATGGCGCAATGTTTTGCGAAAGCAGCCCCGGCCCGGTCAAGCATGCCGCCGAAATGCTCGGTATTTGTTCGTCCGAGCTTCGTTTGCCGCTTTGCGAAATTTCCGATGCAAGCAAAAAAACCGTTGAAAACGCGCTTCGCCAAGCCGGGATAACCAATTAGTCCGTAATTTTTCGGACCAAGGGGCAGCCATGGCACAAAAAAAGAAAAAAAAGCCCGATAATGTCGCGGCCCGCAACCGCAAAGCGCGCCATGATTATTTTATTGAGCAGACTTTTGAGGCCGGAATCCAGCTGCAAGG
>JAOUJU010000063.1 GCA_029883045.1 Rhodospirillaceae bacterium | reverse complement strand
ATATGCTTAAAAAAATATCCATAAATTTTAACCTAACCTTAAATATATGTTAATATCTGTAAGATCAAAGATACTTCCAAGTACTACATAAACAATAAATTAAAATTGATCCTATGGGAAAATGACAATTAATTTCTAATGCCCAAATAATATATAAATTATTATTTCCCTAGCCACCAGCTTTGCGGGTTTTCTATTGGCACACCCTTTTCCATTGCCATCCACCCCAAAACAATACGCGCCACAAACCATAGCCCGGAAGCAAAAATCAACAGCGGGCCGATGAGTATAATCATGGATAAAACACTAATTAAAATATAAAGCGCCATAATCCAAAATGTGCGAATTAAGTAGGTGTAATGGGTTTTAAGCCACGCTTGGGCATCTTTGCGCACAATATAGGCAACGATTAACCCGGCAAACGCTGAAGGCAAAATGAAAAAACCAATTGCAAACAGGCCATAAACAATGCGCTGGGTGGTCAGGAATTTTTCAATATCGCTGATGCTTTCTTTCAGGTTTTGTTTATCGTCTATCATTGTTACATTTCCTTAAAGCAAGCCCCCCTACGGGAGGACTGTATCTTGCTTTGCTGGGATTGTTTCTGTATCCCCCCCTACCCCTCCGGGGGATTTTAAAAGGGCAAACACTTAGTTTGCCTATCCCCTGCAGTGATGGATTCGCCCTGCTTTACTATATATCTTTTCCTTTCCTACAAGAAGCCCGCGAGCTTAAAGAAGTCGTTGTTGAACAGGCTTTGGAGCGCCGACTTCTTGAAAAAGCATGATCGCGTATGGGGTGTACGAAGAATGAGGTGCCCTGCATCTAAAAACTTGAGATCATCTGCCCTGTTGAACGTTCTCACCTGCCAATCAAACAAACCTTGGGTAAGCTGGGCATTCCCCGCACCACGTTCTATCGCTGGTATGACCACTATCAGATTGAAGTGCTAGAAACGCTGGAAGACGTTTCACCTAATTCGTCTCTAACATAAAACCACATTCCCGATGATGAGTTCAGGGGCAAGGCCGCAACCATCAATCAACTGCGGCAAACCGACTTACACATACCTCAAGGTTATTGGCTGGGGCTGGATGTACTCATCAACAATCCTTGACGATTACTTGTGCTATATTATTGCATGAAAGCTCAGGGCAAAATCGAGTGATGGCACCATACCCCGAAGAACCGCATTTTGGTGGAAAATTACTACTTTCAGGCAGGCTTAGAATCCCAGATCAAGGCGTTCGTCGATCATTATAATCACCAAAGATGCCACAAAATCATAAACAACATAACACCCGCAGATGTGCACTTCGGGCGGGAACAAGCCATTTTAAAACAGCACAAAAGGATCAAACGGAAAACCATGAAGACCGAGCGCTTGCAATACCGCAAGTGTGCCGCTTAATATAACCAACCAGATGGATCGGAGCCTCTTTTAATTTAGGCCATCTAAGTGTTCCAATTTATATGATGACGGACAGTTTTGGAATATTATTCAATGAAGCTTTACATCAATGAGGCAAACGCGACATGAAAGCAATAATCCTAGCCGGTGGTCTTGGCACACGAATTAGCGAAGAAACCGATATTAAGCCCAAACCCATGGTAGAAATTGGCGGCAAGCCAATACTGTGGCACATAATGAAGATATATGCGTCCCATGGGATTAATGATTTTATCGTGTGCTGTGGCTATAGGGGTTATGTCATTAAGGAGTACTTCGCTAATTATTTTCTGCATATGTCGGATGTAACGTTTGATATGAAAACCAATGAAATGCAGGTGCACCAGCAAAATGCTGAACCTTGGAAAGTAACCCTTATTGATACTGGTGATAACACAAAGACTGGTGGCCGTCTTAAACGAACAAAATCTTATGTTAAAGGTGAAGATGCATTCTGTTTTACATATGGCGATGGTGTTGCCGATGTGGACATATCGGCACAAATTAAATTTCACAAAAAACATGGTAAACTTGCAACTGTAACCGCGGTTCAGCCCCCGGGGCGTTATGGCGCGCTTGAGATAGACGGTGATAAGGTTTCTGGATTTATTGAAAAGCCTCGCGGTGATGGTGGGCGCATAAATGGTGGATTTTTTGTTTTGTCGCCTGAATGTTTGGACCTGATTGATAATGATATGATCAGTTGGGAAGGTGAACCGTTAGCCAAGCTTGCCCAAATAAATCAATTGATGGCGTTTGAACACAATGGTTTCTGGCTGCCTATGGACACCTTGCGCGATAAAAATGTTCTCGAAGATTATTGGAGTTCTGGTAATGCACCGTGGAAAACGTGGAAATAATGATGCCTTTAGTTTGGCAGGGTAAGTCTGTTTTTGTAACCGGGCACACCGGTTTTAAGGGAAGCTGGCTTTCGCTTTGGCTTGCCCAGATGGGGGCCGAAGTACACGGGTTTTCACTTAACCCGCCAAGCGATCCGGCATTGTTTGATGTTGCGGAAATATCAAACATAATATCCAGCGATGTTCGGGATGATTTAGCTAATTTAGATAAACTTAAATCGGCATTGAAATCAGCAAAACCTGAAGTTGTTTTTCATTTGGCCGCACAGGCGCTTGTGCGTGATGGCTACAAAAATCCACTTGATACGTTTGCTGCCAACATAATGGGCACGGCCAACCTGCTTGAGGTAGTACGAGATGTTGATTCGGTTCGGGCTATAGTGGTTGTAACAACCGACAAGGTTTACGAAAATGCTGAACAAGAAATATTGTTTAATGAAGCCGATCCTTTGGGCGGACATGATCCATACAGCGCCAGTAAAGCCGCAGCTGAAATTATTACCGCAAGCTATCGCAACAGTTTTTATAACGTGAAAGATGGCCACCCGGCACAAATTGCAACAGCTCGGGCCGGTAATGTTATTGGGGGTGGTGATTGGGCGACTGATCGTCTTGTGCCAGACTGCCTACGGTCATTTTCGGCGAACGAAGCGGTGTTGCTGCGCTACCCCAATGCGGTACGACCGTGGCAGCATGTGTTGGAACCGCTTTCCGGATATTTAGTGTTGGCAGAAAAATTATTGTCAGAAAGTGGCCCCGATTTTGCACATAATTTCGCAAAGGCATGGAATTTCGGCCCCGATGATGATGCTGATGCTACGGTACATAACGTGGCAGAGACCGCAGCACGGCTGTGGGGGGGCGGTGCATCTGTGGCGGTGAAAAATAACAATGATAACCCCTATGAAGCTGGCTTGCTTAAATTAAACAGCACCCTTGCAAGAAACGAGCTTGGCTGGAAGCCGCGCTGGAACTTGGATCAGGCGCTTCAACACACCATTGAGTGGCACCATCAGTGGCTAAAGGGGTCAGATATGAAGTCTATGTGCCAAAATCAGATTAATGCATATATATTGGCAGCAACAAAATGAGCGCCAGATTCAACATACAAAATACTCCATTACAAGGGCTTCGATTAATCGAGACAAAGCCCATGGGTGATAATCGTGGCAGTCTAGAGCGTTTATTTTGCGAAGAAGAATTTTCTGACCTTTTAATGGGTAAAAAAATTTCACAAATCAACCAGACCAATACAATAAATAAAGGAACTGTGCGCGGAATGCACTTTCAATTTCCACCACATTCAGAAACAAAAATTATTAAATGCATTGAAGGCGAAGTTTTTGATGTTGCTGTTGATTTACGGAAAAAATCACCAACATTTTTACAATGGCACAGTGAAATTTTAAGTTCTGATAATAGTAAAATATTTTATATCCCAGATGGGTTCGCCCACGGTTTTCAAACCCTAAGCGATAATTGTAAGATGCTTTATTTTCACACATTTCCTTATAATAAAGAATCCGAAGGCGGGGTTCGACCAACAGATCCTGGGCTTAATATTCGCTGGCCGTTGCCAGTGGAGCTCCTATCAGATCGTGATGGGTCTCACCCTTTAATTGATAATAATTTTTCCGGAATTGTTTTATGAAGTGTAGGCATTGCGCAGAAGAACTGACCAACACCTTTGTTAATCTTGGTAATTCACCGCCATCAAATTCATATCTAACCGATGATAGTATAAAAAAACCAGAAAAACGCTATCCGTTACGGGTGTTGGTGTGTGAAAAATGCTGGCTGGTGCAAACTGAAGATTTCGTCGGTGCCGGCGAAATGTTTTCCGATGATTATTCTTATTTCAGTTCATTTTCCACATCGTGGCTAGATCATGCACGCAAGTATGTGGACGATATAACCCATATGCTTGGGCTTGGCCCGCAAAGCACTGTGGTCGAAGTCGCTGCTAACGACGGCTACCTGTTGCAATATGTACAGAAAAAAAATATTCCCTGTTACGGCATAGAACCGACCCACAGTACCGCAATGGCAGCACGGGAAAAGGGCATTGAAATTATTGAAGAATTTTTTGGAACAGAAAAATCTGAAGAGCTGGCCGCTGCCGGCCTACAAGCTGACCTGACTGTCGCAAACAATGTTCTGGCCCATGTTCCTGATATGAATGATTTCGTAAAAGGGTTTTCAATTTTGCTTAAACCAGATGGAGTGGCAACATTTGAATTTCCCCATCTTCTCAACCTTGTTCGGTTTAACCAATTCGATACCATTTATCACGAGCATTATTCATACCTTTCATTAACCGCAGTGCAAAAAATATTTAGCGCAAATGGCCTAACGATATTTAGGGTTGATGAATTACCAACCCATGGTGGTAGCTTGCGGGTATATGCACAAAAAACAGGTAGCGCAAAGCACGAGATAGAAGAATCAGTTGGTCAAATCATGGCAAAAGAAGCGACCGCAGGCATGGCAACCACCGCCTTTTACAAAGGTTTTCAGGAGAAAGCGAATAAGGTGAAGGATGATTTCCTTTCATTCCTTATGGATGCAAAAAAACAGGGAAAGAAAGTAGCCGGCTATGGCGCTGCGGCAAAAGGTAATACATTATTTAATTTTGCAGATATTGGTCCAGATATGATTTCATATGTTGTTGATGCAAGCCCGGCAAAACAAAACAAGTTTATGCCCGGCAGTAAAATACCAATTGTTGATGAAAGTTTATTAAAAATAGATCAGCCTGATTATGTGGTTTTGCTTCCGTGGAATCTAAAGAGCGAAATAATTGAACAATTAGCTTACATTAAAGACTGGGGCGGGAAGTTTGTTGTGGCGGTACCCGAGTTGGAGATTATCTCATGAAGGTTGCGGTTACAGGTGCGGGTGGGTTTATTGGTCGCAATGTTGTTGCCGAATTAAAGACCAGGGGTATATTCCCGCATGCCGTTTTACGCCCATCATCTAAAGTCCCCCCACATCTGTCAGATTGTGAAATTGTTCGAATTGACATTGCTTCGTCAACGGAAAATTCTTTTGACCTGATGGGGCGTCCAGATGTGTTAATTCATTTGGCATGGGGTGGGTTACCTAATTATAAATCCGAACATCATATGGATGAAGAGCTGCCTGCACAGTATAGTTTTCTTAGTGGACTTATTGAATCCGGCCTTGGAAACCTTGTTGTTACTGGCACCTGTTTTGAATATGGAATGCAAGGTGGTGCATTAAAACCTGATATGGAGACTTTTCCAACAAATCCTTATGGACAGGCTAAAGATGAGCTAAGAAAACGGCTCCAAACTATTCAACAAACAAAACCGTTTTTATTAACTTGGGCACGATTATTTTATCTGTTTGGTGATGGTCAGTCAGATAATTCGTTATGGATGCAATTGAAGAAAGCAGTTGAGCGAGGCGATAAGACATTCAATATGTCTGGAGGGGAGCAGATAAGAGATTTTTTGCCAATATCCGAGGCCGCAAGACAAATAGTATCCGTAGCATTATCACCTACTGATCTTGGGGTTATTAATATTTGCTCGGGGAAACCCATTTCCGTTCTTAGTCTTGTGGAGCAATGGATAGCGGAAAACGGTTGGTCGATAAGCTTGAATACGGGGCATTACCCATATCCTGACTATGAACCTATGGAGTTTTGGGGCATTAACCATTAACTCTATTTAATTTTTAATGTTTATATTGTTATAATAAGACACCATATAACCATTAGAAATATGTGGTTTTTACGTACTTTTGTTCCAACCTTTTATTTAGTTGTTAACAAAAATGAAAAAAGATATCCAAAATCAAAAAGAAACATCCATACTTTTTGTTATTCCTCCTTATTTTAACGCGGATGACTTTGTGGATAAGCAAAAATCAGCAGTTCTTCCTGCATTTACGATCCCGTACGGCATTCTTTCACTGGAAGCATATTTATCTAAAAATTGCTCGGGTGCGGTAAATATTAAGATCCTGGATCTCAATATTGATTTAAAGTATTTGCTTGATAGCCATTCACAAGAAAACTTGGCAAATTATTTTGAAAATAAAATAATTGAAGTGTGCAAAGAATTTGTTCCGGATATTGTCGGCATATCGGCTCTATTCAATTCATCATTTAAATATCTTGAGCAAAACGCGTCTACTATAAAAAAATATTCTAAAGATGTTTTGGTTTTGGCTGGCGGCGGCCTTCCGTCTGCTGCTTATAAAGAGGTGCTTTCGCAAAGCCCATCTATTGATGCTGTTTGTAAGGGCGAGGGGGAGTTGCCTTTAAGGGCATTAATCGATGCAAACGATAGAGTTGCCGTACTGGAATCCCACAAATCGTGGGTAACAAGTGCAGCCGCAGATTCTGGCAAGATTCCCGCACTAGATTTTGTTGAAGATTTAGATGATATTCCAGAACTAAATTATGAACTGCTAGATCTTACAAATTATAATTCCAGATCTATTGACAAGCGATTTGCAGAAAAAAAATCAAGAGAAATGTCGATCCACACATCAAGGGGATGCCCCTTTATGTGTGTGTTCTGTTCCAACCCGAGCCTTCATGGTAAGAGCGTGAGAACTATGTCAATTCCACGCATTGTTTCTGATGTTAGGCGGATGCGCGATGACTATGGTATGGATGTGCTTCTTATAGAAGATGATCATTTTTTTAATGATGTGCCAAGGGCAAAGGATGTCCTTAAGAGCTTGATTGAGTTAGGCATCAGAATTGAATTTCCCAATGGAGTGGCCGTATATGCAATTGATGATGAGGTTGCGTCATTGTTTGCAAGGGCAGGAGTTTCCTCGGTAGCGCTTGCTGTTGAATCGGGGTCAGATTATGTTTTAAAAAATATAATTAAAAAACCCCTCAAAAAGAAGTTGATAAAACCTGCTGTAGATAATCTGCGCCGTCACGGTGTAATGTCCCATGTGTTTATTGTTATTGGCCTTCCTGGTGAGATGCCGGAACACAGGGACGAAACTCTGGAAATGTTAATTAATTCGGGATTTGATTGGGCGCATGTGTTTTGTGCAATACCAATATATGGAAGTCGACTTTTTGATATATGTGTTGAAAACGATTATATTGAAGATTCTACAGCTGATGATTACGTAACCACCAAGTCTTTAATAAGGGCGCCAGGGGTAGATCCAGATAATATACAGATAGAATCGTATGATATGAATCTGGCTGTGAATTTTGTGAATAATTTCAATTTTAAAATTAAAAATTACAAAATTGCAGAAGATTATTTTAGAAATGTATGTGAAAAATATCCCGAACATATGTTTGGGCAATTATTTTTGGCAGAAACTCTTAAAGCACAAGGTAAAGAAGATTGGTTAGAGCATCTAAGTATAGCCAAAGAAATATATAATTCTGATAATTTTTGGATCGATAAAGTAGCCAAATTTGAGATAGGTCATCTTTTGAGCTAGATGCTGGCTGCAAATATTATTCAATCATAAGCCTTGGCTTAGGCATCATATATTTTTTAGCAGCGCACTAACAACAAATCACAGATACTATCAATAATTTAATAGCGCCGGCAAACAAATGGAGAAAGTAATGAAAGCGGAATTAAAGCCACGCATTAACCTTGAGGGGCGTACAGCCCTTGAAACGGTTATCCCCATTGAAACTCCATTTGTTTTGTTTGTGGATCCGGCAAGTGCATGCAATTTCCGCTGTCCGTTCTGCCCAACAGGACATCTTAAATTAATTAAAGATACCGGGCGTTATCAGGGTGCAATGAAGTTTGAAGTTTTTCGCAAGGTGATAGATGACCTTGCTGAATTTGATAAACCAATCAAGGTTTTGCGTATGTATAAAGATGGCGAGCCATTTCTTAATAAAAATCTCGCCGATATGATTGATTACGCAAAGAAAAGCGGATTTGTTGAATACATAGACACCACCACCAATGGGTCGCTTATGACACCAGAGAGGCTTGGGCCAGTGCTAGAAGCCGGATTAGACAAGATCAACATCTCGGTAGATGGCATGAATCGTGAGCAATACCTGAAATTTACCGGGTTTGATTTTGATTTTGATGCGTTCGTTGAGAATGTAAAATGGCTTTATGACAACAAAGGAAATTGTGAGGTTGTAACAAAAATTCCTGGTGACTTGATTACCGAACCGCAGAAACAGGAATTTCTTGATACGTTTGGTGATCATTGCGACAGAATATTTATTGAAAACTTTGCTCCATGCTGGCCTGAATTTGATGTCGAGGGCCATACGGGTGTAAAAATTACCGAAGGTATTTATAAACAACCGATCAAGCCAACCGATACCTGCCCATACATCTTTTATGGTTTTTCTATTAATGCCGACGGTTTGGCTAGTTCGTGCTTTCTCGATTGGGGGCGTAAGCTGATAATTGGCGACGTCAGAGAAGAAAGCGTTAAATCCCTTTGGAATTCTGATAAAATGAATGCCCTGCGTTTGCAGCATCTTGAGGGCAAGCGTTCTGAAAACCCAGTTTGCAGTAATTGTGGGCAATTAACCCATTG
>JAOUJU010000349.1 GCA_029883045.1 Rhodospirillaceae bacterium | reverse complement strand
GCGGATGGCACCAGATATGTTTCCCCCGCTTTGGTCGATGCGTGAATGAAGGTCATTTATTGCTTCAATCAATGTTTGATGCTCAAAATCGATACCAGCAAATCCGGTTTCAAAATCCTTTCTCCAAGCAATTAGTGTCATTTTTTCAACTTTCTTTTATTGGTCATTATTGACCTTTTGTTGGTCCGTATGGGGCCTTTTTTCAATCTTATACCCGTAAGTCGCCAAGGGCCAATTGATTAGGGTCAAAATTGAATAAAATCAGTGAGATAGGCAGTTAAATGATCGTTTAAATATTGACTCATATCAAGGCGTTCAATAACTATATTAGCTAATGATAATCCTGGATTTCGGGCATCTTGGCCTGAGCCAAAAGTCTGAAATTAACTAATTACCCTAGGAGGGAGATCCCCAATGAAAATTAAAAGCATTACCTCACTTACGGCGGGGGTGGCGGCATTTGCCGTTATGACCGTCGCGTCTGTGGGTTCATCGCTAGCCGCTGAAGTACCAAAGCTCAGCGCAGCCGAACAAGCCCAAGCCAACAAAATTTACTTTGAACGCTGCGCCGGTTGTCATGGTGTGTTGCGCAAAGGTGCAACCGGTAAACCGCTGACCGTAGATATTACACGTGAACGCGGTCATCAGGCCCTAAAAGATTTTATCACTTACGGTTCGCCCGCTGGCATGCCCAACTGGGGAACCTCGGGTGAACTAACTGAAAAAGAAATAGACCTGATGGCAAAATATCTTTTGGTTGAGCCACAGGAACCACCTAAGTGGGGCATGAAAGAAATGCGCGATAGCTGGAAAGTTATTGTTGCACCAAAAGACCGTCCCAAAAAGAAAATGAACAACATCAATCTTGAAAATGCTTTCTCGGTTACCCTGCGTGATGCGGGACAGGTAGCTTTGATTGATGGTGATACCCACAAAATCGCTTCAGTTATTGACACCGGGTATGCGGTTCATATTTCCCGCCTGTCGGCATCAGGACGCTACCTTTTTGTTATTGGTCGCGATGCACAGGTTAACATGATTGATCTATGGATGAAGGTTCCGGGCAACGTTGCTCAAATTAAGGTCGGTATCGAAGCACGCTCTGTTGAAACTTCAAAATTCAAAGGTTATGAAGATAAATATGCCATCGCCGGTTCTTACTGGCCTCCGCAGTTTACCATTATGGATGGCGATACGTTAGAGCCGCTAAAAATTGCTTCTACCCGTGGCTATACCGTTGATGATCCTGCAGAGTATCATCCCGAACCTCGCGTAGCGGCAATTGTTGCTTCGCATTACAAGCCGGAATTCATCGTTAACGTTAAAGAAACCGGCAAAATATTGATGATCAACTATGCTGACATCGATAATCTAAACATCACCACCATCGCAACCGAACGCTTTCTTCATGATGGTGGATTTGATAGCACCAAGCGTTATTTCCTAACTGCGGCAAATGCGCGTAACACCATTGTGGTTATTGATACCAAAACAAGCAAACTGGTTAAATTGATCCGCGAAGGCGTTAACACAACACCGCACCCAGGACGTGGCGCTAACTTCGTTCATCCTAAGTTTGGCCCAGTTTGGGCAACCAGTGGACTTGGTGATGATCAGGTTATCCTTATCGGTACCGATCCGGTCAAGCATAAGGACAATGCTTGGAAGGTTGTTGCATCCTTGGATGGACTTGGTGGTGGTTCGCTGTTTGTTAAGACCCACCCAAAATCTAAAAATCTATGGGTTGATGCTCCGCTTAACTCCGACGAAGAAATTTATCAGTCGGTTGGTTATTTTGACATCAACAACTTAGACAAGGGAATAACATCACTTCCTATAGCAAAATGGGCTGACCTGGGCGACGAAGGCGCAAAACGCGTCGTTCAGGGCGAATACAACAAGGCTGGTGATGAAATCTGGTTCTCTGTCTGGAATGGCAAGACCCAAAATTCGGCTGTTGTTGTAATCGATGACAAGACCCGTAAGCTGAAAAAGGTAATCAAGGATAAACGCCTTGTGACACCAACAGGCAAGTTCAACGTCTATAACACGATGAACGACGTCTACTAAGGCTAAGTCATATGGGGCGGGGAATGTTCCTCGCCCCACTATGATTTAAGCGATGCAAGCTTGATAAATTACTTGATAAATTAATGTCGGGCATTCTTTTAGAGGAGGGATAACCCGTGAGCAATTCCACCAAA
>JAOUJU010000348.1 GCA_029883045.1 Rhodospirillaceae bacterium | reverse complement strand
CGTCTTTTGCCACAGAATCAGCCGGGGAATCAGCCATAAAATTAGCTAAGGGATTAGCAAGGCGCGAAAGCCGCTCGCCGTCTGGCTGGCCTGCAAATGAAACTGCCAAAACTGAATTATTATCGCCCAATGCATCGCCCCCAATACCAAGGCGTATTGCCCGCCTGCGGGTAATGGCCAATTCAACCAAACAATTTTTTTGTTGTGGGGCGGTTTGTAATTTATTGGCGGTTTCGGCTGCGGCAATAAGCATGTCTAGAAGTTTGGGCGTTAGGGCCTCAACCGCAAGGGCCAGCACCGCGCGGCCATCACCAGCGGTAATTGCAACCGCCCGTCCGCGCCTAAATTCGTGTACCGCACGATCCACCGTTAGTAAAGAAACGTTCTCGCGGCTGGTGGGCGCTGAATTGTTTTGTTTGCGGTTTGCCAATGTTTGTTGCCCTTTGGTTGGGTTGAATAAAAAATCTAAGGTCGTGCGTAACGTTGGCACATAACCCCACTGGGCCACGCCCTAGCCCTTGGGGCAATATAATCTGCCATGAATAGAATAAAAACAGCTAAATATTGAACAAATAGATGTATTTTATGTTATATTACGTCATAGCAACAATGATTGTGCCGTACTTGGGGGCGCTGAGCAATCAGCTAAAAACCAGGAAACTGGTAATGTTTACCCCTAATGGGGGGGAATACACTTAGAGGACACACATGGCAAACAGCAAACGCATACTGGTGGTTGATGATGATCAGTTCATGCGCACTATGTTGGTTGAACAACTGCCCGAGCTTGAGGGTTACACATGCGTAGGTGCCGCCACCGGGGCTGAGGGTATTAAGTACGCCAGCGAAGAATATTTTGACCTGGTCTTGCTTGATGTGGGCTTGCCCGACATAAGCGGGATTGAGGTATGCAAAACCTTGCGGGCCAAGGGTCTATTGGCCCCGATTGTAATGCTTACCGCAGCAGATGAAGAATCAGATACCATTACCGGGCTTGATGCCGGGGCAACTGATTATATTACCAAACCTTTTAAGCTGGGCGTTTTGTTGGCACGTTTGCGTGCCCACATTAGGCAATTTGAAATGAGCGACGAAGCAATGTTGCACATCGGCCCGTTTGGCTTTCAACCGGGCCAGCGCACATTGGTAGAATCAGGTGGTGATAAAACAATTCGTCTGACCGACAAAGAAGCACAGATTTTGAAATTTCTTTATCTTCAGGGTGGAGAGGTTGTCAGCCGAAAAGATTTATTGGGCGAGGTTTGGGGCTATAACGCACAAGTAACAACCCATACACTTGAAACCCATGTTTATCGCCTTAGACAAAAAATAGAACGCGACCCAGCTAAGGCCGAAATACTTTTGACCGATCAGGGCGGCTACAAGTTAGCTACCTGAAAATAATTTTTTTTAAAAATTGTGTAAAAGAAAACCCAGCCCTGGGGGAGGGCTGGGTTTTTAGTATTATTCCTTATTCTCTTTTGAACACTTAGGAACACAAAAGATCCGGAAATTTCGCCGGATTTGGTGGGGGGGTACCTCCGGCGAACTGGGGCCCATCCATTGCGGCAGGCCCGTTATAATATAGGTGGTAATGGTCGGGTGCGTATTCAACCCCGTTTAGGCCATAAAAGAAAAAATAACTATTAACAGTTTGATTAATTAGCCTTTTTTTTCATAGTACGCTGTTCAACCTTAAAAAATTCAGGGTTAATGCGCGCGCCAAAATTTGCATCTAGCAGCGAAACCGTAGTGGCAATTCCTTGGGCATCTATAACCATCCATTTCTTCAGCATCATCGATTTTGTTTCAAAAACCATGGTTAGCGAACCTTCGGCTGGGTCGTCTTCGCGAACAACGGTAATGTTAATTGTTGTGTCGGTATTTTCAAAATCGGTTAGCATTATTTTGGAACCAAAAAAATCAACCGCCCCGCCCAACAACATTGAAGCGGGCGTTGAATCAAATGTTGTGTAACTTAATTGATCTAGCTCTTCGTCTTTGAATAAAACCGTGCTTCCATCTGATACAATTAAAACTTCAACTGGCGGGTCGTAATCAAAACGCATTCGCCCCGGCACCGATAGCCATAATTTTCCCCGTGCAAAAGAACCCCGGCTTGTGGCCTGTATAAATTTGGCCTCAAGGGTGGTTATACTGTTAAGGGATTTTTGTGCTTTTTTTACTTGTGCGGCTTGTGCGGGG
>JAOUJU010000347.1 GCA_029883045.1 Rhodospirillaceae bacterium | reverse complement strand
ACCCCTGATGGCGGTCATGCCAGCGTCGACGGCATAGACGTTGGGTCCGAGCGCATGGCAGCGCAGCGCCAATTGGGCGTGTTGCCCGATGTGCGCGGCCTTTATCCACGCCTAAGCGCGCGTGAACACATCAGATATTTTGGCGAACTTCATGGTGCGGGCGGGCAAGCATTAGAAGACGATATTGATGATTTGATAAAACGTCTTGGCATGGAAGAATTTGCCGATAGACGAACCAAAGGTTTTTCCCGCGGGCAAGAATTAAAAGTAGCCCTTGGCCGGGCCTTGGTTCACCGGCCAAAAAACCTGATACTTGATGAGCCGACCAATGGGCTTGATGTAATGAGCTCGCGCTCGGTGCGTGATTTGATAAAAGAAATGCGCGATCAGGGCCATTGCATACTTATTTCCAGCCACATCATGAGCGAAGTCGCCGCCATTTGTGATGACCTGGTCATCGTTGCCGGCGGTCATGCAATTGCCAGTGGTACGCCCGATGAATTGCGCGAACAAACCGGCGCCAGCGACATCGAAGAAGTATTTGTGCGCGCGGTTTTAAAAGAACAAAAAGGTGCAATATGACAGCGCCCGATTATAAAAAAGAAAAAATCGCAACTGGGCGTATGGCGCGAATGATTGCGGTGTTTAAAAAAGAAATGCGCGATCATTTGCGCGATCGGCGAACATTATTGTTGGCATTGATTTATCCATTGTTGGCGCCGGCACTGGTGGCGGGTGGGCTTTATATTGCGGGCACAACCATTCAATCAGAACGCACTGCAGTGGCATTTAATGTTGTGGTTGTTGGTGGGGCGAATTCACCAATGTTAACAAGCCATCTTGAAAAAAATGAAATTACAATCATTGAAATGCCGTCAGCGGAAGAAGCAAAAAAACAAATGCTAGAAGGCGACATGCCGGTTGGATTGGTTATTCCCATCGAAGCAAAAAATGAAAAAGAATTTTCGGTTCAAATGCTAATGAACTTAAGCCGGGTATCAAACCTGCGCCTTACCGCTAGATTGGAAAACGTGATAAACCAGCTAAATGCCGAACTGGGAAAACAAGAGCTCAACCGGGCTGGCCTAAAGGAAGATTTTGCCAGACCCATAAAAATAGAAGATATAAGCATCACCCGGCGCCCTAACATCGCAACATTTTTTTATAATATGATGCCGCCACTGATAATTTTTATGGTTTTTTTAGGTGGCGTGCATTTAGCGATTGATACCACGGTGGGCGAACGCGAACGCGGCTCATTAGAACCGCTGTTGTTATCGCCGGTGGAGCGATGGATTTTGCTATTGGCAAAATCGTCAGCGGCAATGGTATTTACCGCCATCACTTCATTTATAAATATTATTGCGTTTTACGCCTTTTGTTGGTGGGCGGTGTCATATTCAGAAAATCTAGCCCACCCGCCGGCATGGTATATGTTCATTTTGATGTTTGTTATTTCACTTCCGCTAATGGCCATTGCGGTTGCATTGCAAATGTCGATTGCGGTTATTACCCGTTCGATGAAAGAGGCACAAATCTACCTTGGCCTGTTGCCACTGGTTCCGGCTTTGCCCGGAATGATAATGGTGTTTAAACCCCTAAGCCCCGGCAATTTAGATGTTGCCATTCCGGTGTTTGGCCAGCTGTTGTTGCTTGGCCGCCTGTCCATTGGCGAGCCGGTTTATGCAATGCAGGTGCTAACCGCTAGCGCTTCAACATTTATTGCCGCAGGGGCAATCTTTTGGCTGGCGGCACGGTGGTTCAAACGGGAAAAAATGTTTTTATTAGGCTGAAATGTTAAAGCAGGTGCATCAATTGCATCACTCGCATTAGTGCCTGAAGTGGCGCATGCCGGTCAACACCATGGCGACACCCGCTTCATCGGCCGCCTTGATAACTTCGTCATCACGAATTGAACCGCCCGGTTGAATTACCGCTTTGGCGCCCGCTTCAATTGCTTCCATCAAGCCATCGGCAAATGGGAAAAACGCGTCCGACGCCACCACCGAACCTTTGGCCCAGCTTTCGCTCTCGCCCGCCGCCTTGGCCGCGGCTTCGGCGCGAAACGCGGCAATCCGGCAAGAATTAACCCGGCTCATTTGCCCCGCGCCAACTCCAACGGTCATTAAATCACGGGCATAAACAATTGCGTTGGATTTAACGTGCTTTGCTACATTAAAAGCAAAAAGCAAATCACGCATCTCGTTTTCACTTGG